>JAEEPV010000215.1 GCA_016284975.1 Solobacterium sp. | reverse complement strand
GGTGTACTGCAGGCAAAGGAAGATGCCAAAGTGGCAACCCTGATGCCGGGTATCTATTATCTCGACAGTCTGACAAAACATATCATTCAGAAATCGGCAGAGAGTCAGATCACCTATTCACAGCTGCTTCACCCGGAGAAAGATGTATTTACCGGCAAGGAGTTTAACGCCGAGCGGGATGAAAACGACGGGCTGAATCTCGAAACGCTGTTCACCATCGACGCGAATGCCATGAGCCGGGTGTTTTCCTTTGATTCCTCGAAGCTTTCCATCGATACCGACTCCTTCCGTGAAGGTCTTGATTTCAGTGATATGAATGCGGAATCGATGATTGACCCGAATACCATGGCCAATGCCATGCCGGACATGAGCTCCTTTGAAGTCGCGGATCTTCTTTCCGGTGTCACCATCAAAGTGAATTATGAGAACCTGCTCAAAATGGCGCAGGCTATCATTCTGAACTTCCAGCAGGATGAAGCTTCCATGACGAAGGTCAATGCGCTGGATCAGAGCTTCCAGAAATACCTCAAGGGGGAAGGGTATCCCGATCTGTTTCCTGAGAATCTGAAGGCGCATTACATTATGAGTTCTCATATCAAAACAATGATTACGAAAACAGCAGAGCAGACAATCACGCCGCAGCTCATGAGCGACTTCGTAAAGACGGTCATGAAGGACTTCCCTGCTTATTATGAAACGCTGGATTCGGAACAGAAGAAAACAGCCGTGGAAACCTATGTGGAGCTTGACTCGACCCGGACCTCCATTGCCAATGCGATCACGGATCTCATCATCGCGGAATTTATCGCCCGTGAGATTCCGGAAGAAGAACTGAACGCAATGAACACGGAGCTGATCATGGGATATGAAATGTATGCGCGGCTGACCGGAGGACCGAGCACTTCGATCCTTGGGGAAGTATTCAATGCCTATCTTGATTCCCCGTCCACCCAGAAGATCATTCGGGACGGCATCTATTCCTCGGTCAACATGAAGGAGATCGAGAACTCCATTAACAAGTCCGTAGAATCCATGACAGAAGAGCTGACCAAGGGAATCCAGAAGGGCATCACAGACATGATGAACCAGTTCCTTACGAAGTTCTCTGAACAGCTCACGCAGAAGATCAGTGATGCCATGTCTTCGAGCATGGATCAGATCGCGAAAAACATGAACAGTGCCTTTTCGATCAATCCCGGTGCGTTTGCCGAAGCGATTTCCATGAACATGGATGAACAGGAATTATCCGAACTGCTTACCTCCCTGATGGCAACGCAGCCGGCAACCTATGATTCCAATCTGAAGATGCTTGGCTATGCGGACTTGAAGAAGCCCTATGCAGTTACGATTTATCCGCGGGATTTTGAAGCCAAGGCAGAGATCCTCAATATTCTCGATTCCTACAATGAACGGATGCAGAAAGAAGATGAAGATAAGGTCATCACCTATACCGATACGGTTGGTCTGTTAATGAGCTCCGTTACCGATATCATCAATGCGATCAGTTATGTGCTGATTGCCTTTGTGGCGATCTCTCTGGTTGTTTCGTCGATCATGATCGGAGTCATTACGTATATCAGTGTTCTGGAACGCAGAAAGGAAATCGGTATTCTTCGTGCCATCGGTGCCTCCAAACGGAATATCTCTTCCGTCTTTAATGCCGAAACGTTTATTATCGGTCTTCTGGCAGGATTGTTTGGCATCGGAATTACGTTATTGTTGCTGATACCGGGGAATATGCTGATCCATCATTTTACCGATGCGGATGTACATGCCCGTCTTCCGTTTGCGGGAGGGGCCGCATTGATTCTTCTGAGTGTGGTGCTGACGATGATCGGCGGTATCCTGCCGTCCCAGAAAGCCGCAAGAAGTGATCCTGTTGCGGCATTACGTACGGAATGATACGTATTTTGGCACTTAACGCAGAACCGGTTCTTAACTAAAATAAACTTATGAAAAAGAAACTATGGACAGCTTTCACCTGCTGTCTTGTACTTTCAGGTTGTGCGCCGAAGGAAACCAGACCGGCTGCGCGCAAAGCGTTTGAGACGGTAACGGCAACGGTGCTGAGCACCGATCAGTTTGGAGATGTGCTGTTCGATCTGGAGACAATCAATCTGGAATACGGGGACAGTGTGAATCTTTCCTTTTCCGGCGGATATCACATCGAAGATATACCTTATTACCCCGACTTCTATGGGAAACGGGGCGATGCGATCCTGAGTGATTTTTTTGACACGATCTGCGTAGCCGGGATTCATCACAGCTTCAACGATACGGCCGGGATCAAAGACGGAGAAACCGTTACGATCACAATGAATGAAGCCGGAAAATATCTGGAGAAATACGAAGCTTATCATGTTGATCCGGATAAAACACCATGGGAGGGGCAGACCAATGCGGAATTCATGAATGCCCGCATGGTAACGACCGGAAAGATCGAACCGGGAATCCTGCACCGCAGTGCCAGCCCGTTTGAGGCATCCTTTGGCCGGGTGGAACTGATGGCCTCCTATATTCAGGCAAATAATATTCAGTGCATTCTCGATTTTGGAGATACCGAAGAAGCACTGCTTTCCTATACTGACCTGCCGGAACATACCGAAGCGATGATCCGGAATGGTCAGGTAATCTGTTTTGAGGTTGGAAATGAATTTACCAATCCCGTTGCGATGAAATCGATCGGAGACGGTATTAAAAAGATGCTGGGGAAAGAAGGCCCGTATCTTGTGCAGTGCTCACTTGGACGCGACCGCACCGGCGTCATCTGTGCGCTGTTTGGAATGTTATGTTCCGCCAGCTATGATGAGATTGTAGAAGACTACATGATCAGCTATAACCTGCTTCATAAAGTGGACATCAATCTGGAAGTGAATCCGGATTCCACGCAGTATGATCTGTTCAAAACACGTCTTGATGAAATTCTGGAAGAAATACTGGAAACCGATATCGAAGATCTGCCGACCGCGGATTTACAGAGTAAGACCAGAGATTATTTCAAACGCTGCGGCATGAATGACAGAGAACTGGATCAGCTTACCGCTGTTCTGGAAGGAAGCGCATCCTGAACCAGCGTTAACAATACACAATAATAATTATTGTCCCCACAGGAAGAGAGGAAACCGGTATGGAAGGATGTATTGCGGATGTCCGATGCCCAAACTGCGGTGCACCGGCAAAATACGACATCATAAAACATCAGTATCTCTGTTCCTACTGCGGCGGCCATGCGGAGATCGAAGAAGCGATCGCACAGAAAAAAGGATTCCGCAGTATTCTGAAGTCCCGTATAAAACGGGAAGCGGAAAAGTACAATCTGATCAGCGCCGAATGCCCGGGCTGCGGGGCGAAAATCGTAGTGGAAGAAGGCGAAGCGGTTTCCGACTGCGCGTTCTGCGGAGCTGCGCTTGTACGAAAGACCTATCTCGTATCCGATGACCTGCCGGAGATGATCATTCCGTTTCGGATCACAAGAGAAGAAGCACAGAACTGTCTGCGCGAATGGTGCGGGAAAAACGTGATCCGTACCGAGGCAAAACATCTTAAGAATAAGATCGATAAGCTGCAGGGTTTTTATCTGCCGTATGAACTGATC
>JAEEPV010000025.1 GCA_016284975.1 Solobacterium sp. | reverse complement strand
AGGTATTCACCCTGTATCAGGAAAACCAGAATCCTTCCACCGGTCTTCTCGGGACAATGAAGGAACTGAATCAGGATCTTACTGTTGTCAGTGATAATCTGCGTGATATTAAAGCGGAGATTGAAAGTGCGGCAGGCGGAGAAGAGCGTGCGAAAAAGCAGCTGGTCAAACTGCAGGTCATCATGAATCAGATGCAGGTCAAGATTGCCAAGTATAAACTGCCGTCCATTTCTGCTCAGTATGATGAAGACATGAAACGGGCAGATGGTTATATCAATCGTCTGACCACGCTGATCGGGGCAGAACCGCTCAATGTGCAGATGCTCAACAATACCCTGAAAGAGGCAATCGATTTCATTTACCGCCTCTATAACAATGTCAATAATGTGGTTGCGACGGTTATGATGGTTGAAAATACGATCGTCTTCGGTAACCGTTACCGCAGTACCTATGCTGATATCGACAGTGAGCTAACGCGAAGTGAACTCTGTTTCCGCAATGGGGATTATACGCAGGCGCTTTCCATCGCAATTGCGACAATCGAAAAGATTCATCCGGGCAACTATGAGAATATGATCCGGGAGAATTCCAGTGAAGCGTAGAGTATATCTCGATCACGCCGGTACGACGAAACCCGATCCGGAAGTGCTGAAAACCTATACTGCGCTTCTTGCGGATCATTACGCAAACAGCGAATCCCTTTATGATGAGGGAAGTGAAGTGCATCGAATGATGGAAAAAGCCCGCAGCGCCGCTGCCGGGCTTTTAGGTGTTTTACCGGGTGAGATTCTGTTTACCTCGGGCAGCTGTGAAGCCAACAGTATGGCAGTCAAAGGTGTCTCTTTTGCCTGTCCGGACAAACGGCATATCATTACAACCCCAATCGAGCACAGCAGTATCCTTTCTGCCTGTCATCAGATGGAACACCTGTTTCACTATGACATTACCTGGCTTCCGGTATATGAAGACGGACGCGTGAAGGCAAGCGATGTAAGATCCGCGCTGCGGCCGGATACGGTTCTTGTCAGTGTCATGCATGTGAACAATGAAGTCGGATCCGTGAACCCGATTCAGGAGATTGCAGAGCTGGTCAGGAAAAAAAGCAGTGCGTATTTCCACAGTGACCTGACGCAGTCCATCGGAAAAGTTCCGGTTGATCTGAAACAGATCGATCTGGCGTCCATTTCTGCCCATAAGCTTCATGGATTAAAGGGCAGCGGCATTCTGGTCAAAAAGACGCATGTACCAATGGAACCGCTGATTTCAGGCGGGGAACAGGAGTTCGGACTGCGCGGAGGAACGGCTAATTCTGCAGCCGATACCGTTTTTGCCAAAACCCTGCGGCTTGCGCTTGAAAAACAGGAAGCGACCTGGAAACATGTCTCTGCATTGAAACAACGGCTGTACGAAGGACTGAGCGAACTCGAAGGAATCGAATTCAACAGTCCAAAAGATGCGATCCCGCATGTACTGAACTTCTCCTATGAGAAGATTCCCAGTGAGGTCATGCAGAATGAACTGAACCGCAGGGGATTCATGGTCAGTGCGAGAAGTACGTGTGAAAGCAATTCCAATAACCCCAGCTATGTGCTGACGGCAATGGGCTTCAGCGAAAGGCGTGCATCCTGTTCGATCCGCGTATCACTTTCTCTGGAAAACACCATGGAAGAAATCGATTTATTTATTGAAGCAGTAAAGGAGATGATCACTCAGTATGGCTGAATACGATACCGTTTTGATCCGTTATGGAGAACTGACCACAAAGGGAAAAAACCGGAAGGATTTTATCCGGAAGCTGGATCAGAATATCCGGGGTATTTTAAAAGACTACGGGAATCTGGAATACCGGCGTGCCTATGACCGTTTCTATATTAAACTGAATGGCGAAGATGCAGAGGGGATCTGTGAGAAGCTGAAAAAGGTATTCGGAATTTCTTCTTTTTCCTTTACGGAAAAGGTGGATTCGGATCTTGAAACAATTACTGCACGCTGTGTGGAACTTGCAAAGAATTCCGGCAGGCATACGTTCAAGATGATCTCCCGCAGACACGACAAGACCTTTCCGATGAATTCGGATTCGATCAACCGCCATGTGGCAGGCGCAATTCTGCAGAATACCAATATGAAGGTGGATGTGCATCAGCCGGAACTTGAAATCCGGGTGGAAGTGCATTCCGGCGATACCTATCTGATGAGTGAAAAGATTCCCGGTGCCGGAGGCTATCCTTCCGGTATCAACGGCAAAGTTCTGCTTATGCTGTCGGGTGGAATCGATTCTCCGGTTGCGGCTTATGAGCTGATGAAACGGGGGCTCGATGTGGAAGCGGTTCATTTCGCAAGTCCGCCATATACCAGTGAAAACGCAAAACAGAAAGTTCTCGATCTTGCATCGATGATGAGTGAATACAATCAGGGCCGGATGAAGGTTCATATGATCAATTTCACGGATATTCAGCTTGCGATCTACAAGGCGGCAGGGGATCCGTATGCAGTTACCCTGATGCGCCGCATGATGGTTCGTCTTGCTCAGCAGATTGCAGAACAGAATGGCTGCCTGGCAATTGCGACCGGAGAAAGCCTTGGTCAGGTTGCCAGCCAGACCCTTGAAAGCATCGCCTGCATCAACTCTGTTATTTCGATTCCGGTCCTTCGGCCGCTTATATGCATGGATAAAGTTGAGATCATTGACCTTGCCCGAAAGATCGGCACCTATGAAACGTCCATTCTGCCGTATGAGGACTGCTGTACGATCTTTGATCCGAAAAACCCGGTCACCAGGCCGAATAATAAAAAAGCTTCCTCATTTGAAGCGCGCTTTGATTATGATAGGATGATAGCGGAAGCATTGGATCAGGAAGAGAGCGTTATGGTTCATCCGCCGGTGCAGGAAGACTATCTGTGAGGTAAGAAAATGGGACTGTTTCATAAACATAACAACGGAATCGCACCTGCGTTTGAAAAGGTCATGGAGCACGGAAAGAAAGAAACCGAAAGCGAGTTTCTCGACAGTCTGAACCTGATCGTTAATGCGGTTGTGGCAGATAACAGTTATACGATCAATGAAAAGCTCAAGATTTATGAACTGCTCACGATGATCGCCAATGTCGCTCCTTCTGAGCGGCCCCGCTACGCAAAGCGTCTGATGCGCGTTCTGGACTAGTTTAAAACGGACCGAAGAGGTCCGCTTTATTTTTGGGTTTCCGGTACCTGTGTACGGATAATGCGATGGATCACCGGCCGCATCTCATCCATCGTTGCCGGATTTTCTTCAATGATCGCATCATAACAGACCGAAATAATCATACAGACAATGCAGTAGAGAACCGAGAGGATTTCCCGGATCGGAATATTCCGCTTTTCGGCATACTCCTGGATCTGAAGAATACCGGGTATCAGTGCCTCGTGATCTTTCGCAAACAGATCTGCTTCCCGGATCGGCCAGATAAAGTCATGCTTGATGATTTTGATAAGAGTTGTATCCCGTTCAAACCGGTTAATCGTATAATCTGCCATCGTAATCAGATTGTCACAGAGATGCTGGGACCGATGTTCCATCATATAGTCATACGCACTGTGGATCAGATCAAAGGTGATCCGGCGGTTCAGCTCACGGGCGATATCATCTTTATCCAGGAAGTACAGATAAAAGGTTCCTTTGGCTACACCAGAGCGCTTGCAGATCTCCGCAATAGTCGTCCCGCTCATTCCGCGCCGGGTAAAGCATTCATAAGCGCTGTTCAGAAGCCGATTCCGCTTATCCTGTTTTTTCCGATCAATCAGTCGCATAGTTGCTCCATCAGCCCATCATGGCTTTATGTTTCAGACGGTACAGTACGATTTCCGCATTGGAGAGAAACCGGACATCTTCACCTGTAGTTCCGACACCGTTTGTGATATCAAGCGTCACGGTTCCCTGGATCAAATGCTTGCCGCGGAAATACCGTTCTGCCATACGCGGAGTATAAAGGGCGCCAAAGCCCCAGTAAGCCTGCCCGCCATGACTGTGGCCGGAGAGAATATAGTTGGTCTGATCGATTGGCAGACTGTCGGAAAGATCCGGTGTATGAGTGATCGCAATATTATAGACCGCACGTCCAACATTGGTATATGCCGCATCGATATCCGGATGCCCATACAGCCCGCTGTCAAGACCAGTCAGAGAAATTGACCCACTGCCGCGGTTGCGAAGTAACACACTGCTGTTAAGAAGCAGTTCAAAATCACTCTGAAACAGCACATCCTGTACCGTTGTGCTGATGGCTTCCGACCGGCAGTCGAAATCGCCAAGGACGGCATATTTGCCAAGCGGCGCCTTCATTGCAGAGAAGTAATGGATAACGGTGTTCATGTCCGTTGTACCGGGCGTATATACTTCATCAAACAGATCTCCGCCAAAGATGATGACATCCGGACTGAGCTGGTTGATGGAATCTGTCAGTTTGGACAGGCGTGCCTCATCCACAAAGGTGCCATAGTCAAGGTCACTGAAAAACAGAATCGAAATATTATCCAACTGATCCGGGATAAACACCGATTCGAGTGTTTCATAGCGAACCTGATAACGGGAAGGAGCACGGTAATACGCATCGTATACCAGCGCCAGAGACAGTGAGGCAATAATGAATATGACAATCAGGATCCTTGCGATGATCCTGTTTTTCTGGTTCTCCATGTCATTTATCATATCATTCCTCTATAATAAATACGATTATGGCAAACGTGTATTTCCTCTCCTATGACCTTCTGGTAAAACAGGATGCCCCGGTTCCGGGCGCAGTTGAACTGATCCGCCGGCTTGTGAAAAAGACGGAGCGTTTTATGATTCTCTGTGAGAGTACGCTATATGCACGCAGGCGTATGGCCGAGCGGATGTATGAAATCGGGTTCCCGCTGCTTTCCGATGATTTGTTTTATACCTCGCTGAATGCGGCTATGGATATTATTGCGCATCGTTATCCCGGACAGAAGAGTGCCGTACTCATTGGTACACGTTCCCTGAAGGATGAACTGGAAAATAATGGCTTTAGCGTTAATAACGGGGAAGCAGACTGGGTTTTTGTCGGTATGGACCGCAACGCTGCTTATGCGCAATATAATGCCGCGCTTCAGGTTCTGTTAACCGGTGCCCGCATCATCACGCTCAGCGCAGAGTCTCTGACCGCGACCGGAGAAATCGGCAGCGGAGCTGTCGCCGCCATGCTGGAGGCAGCATCCAATCAGAAAAGACTGTCCACCGGATGGGACAGCCGTCTTATGATTCAATGTGCAATGCGACACTTCGATCTGGAAGAAGAGGAAGTGCTGTTTGTAAGCGACCGGCTGGAACCGGAAATCGCCAGTGCAGTAAAAGCAGGGGTCAGGACGGTTTACGTTCTTCCGTCCCCGGATACGGATCTCAGTGAGATCGTGATCCGGCCGACCTATGTAGTCGAATCACTCGGCAGTATTTCGCGCTGATTCACACATGGACAGGAATGCCCCGGCAATACGGACCTGTTCTTTCTGATTAAGCAGCCGTTCCGGGTGCCACTGAACCGCAAGTACGCGGTTTTTTTCTGCTCCTTCAATGATGCCGTCTTCACTGAAGGCACTGATGGTTAAAGAAGGGGCTGGGGTTTCAATCGCCTGATGATGGAAGCTGTTGACCGCAACGGTATCTCCCAGGAGCATCTGAAGCATCGTACCGGATACGGTTTTTACAGTATGAGCCGTATCGTACTTTCCTTTGGGAGGAACGAAATTGATCTGCTGATGTTCTGCACCGGTCAATGAGGGAATATCCTGGATCAGTGTTCCGCCTTCCGCCACATTGATAACCTGAATGCCCCGGCAGACCCCGAGAACCGGCTTGTCCGCTTTTCGAAACGCATGGTACAGATACAGATCAGACTGATCAAAGGTTAAATCATAGGTGTCAGCCGTTCCATCGACTTCTTCTCCATAAAACGAAGGGTGAAGATCCGCTCCGCCAGTCAGAAAAAGCCCATCACACAGGTTTGCATATTGCGCTGCTTCTTTCTCGCTGACGACCGGCAGGATCACCGCCATGACCTCGGGATCCGCCGCTTTGAGGAAGTCGAAATAAGCTTTGTTGTTATAGATCGCTGTGGTCTTATATACAGTCGTTTCACGGGCACTGAGACCAATCAGAAGGGGTTTGCTGTTTTCCATAAAATATTTCTCCGTCTACGATCGTATCAGAGAAGTGACGCAATTGCACAGGCAAGATCGCGGATGCTATAATCTTCGATATATTGAAAGGAAGGGATACGTGTTGGAAGAGAGCCGATCGAATACCACAGTAAAACAGAGTGAGGAGAACAGACGATGAACAGCTGGACAAATCAGACACTGATATTGATGTTAATCGTACTCATTTTGTTTTCCGGTCTGTTTTCTGCGATCGAAACCGCATATTCCAGTGCCTGCCGCATCCGTCTGAAAGCGATGGATCATGAAAAAGCAGATGCGGTGCTTGCCATCCTGGAAGACTTTGAGACGTTTATCTCAACCGTTCTGGTTGGAAATAATATTGTTAATATCCTGGCTGCGACTCTGGCTACGATTCTGTTTACGCGTCTGTACGGAGATACCGGAGCGATCATTTCTACTGCAGTTATGACGATTGCGGTTCTTCTGTTCGGTGAGATTGCCCCAAAGACAATCGCCAAGCAGAGTCCGGAATCCTTTGCGGTGAATACCGTAGGTTTCGTACGGTTTTTTGAGTTTCTTCTGAAACCTCTGACACTTGTCTTTCGTGGCTGGCAGTGGCTTGTCACAAAGATGATCCATGTTAAAAATGTCGACAGCGATATTTCGGATGAACTGATCACGATGGTCGATGAGGCGGAAAAAGAAGGTGATCTGGAAGCACATGAATCAGATCTGATTTCCGCTGCGATTGAATTCAATGACCTTGATGTCAAAGACGTTCTGACCCCGAGAGTCAATGTAGTGGCAGTTGATATCACCTCTTCTGCCAAACAGGTTGAAAAGGCATTCCGGATGAATTCGTTTTCCCGTCTGCCGGTCTATGAAAACTCCATCGACAATATCGTCGGTGTCATTCATGAGAAGGATTTCTACAGCATGCTGTATGTTGAGAAGGAACGGGCGTATCTCAGACGCATTATCAAACCGGTCATCTATACCAGTGAAAACGTCAAGATCAGTACACTGCTCAAACAGCTGCAAAAGGCCAAGCTGCATCTTGCTGTCGTTCTGGATGAATATGGCGGCACTGCCGGCATCATTACCATGGAAGATATCATTGAGGAGCTGGTCGGTGAGATCTATGACGAACATGATACCGTTACGGAATACTATAAGCAGATCGATGATCATACCTATCTGGTGAACTGCTCCGCGGAAGTGGACGATATGATGGAACGGTTCGGTGTGGAATATGACGAGGATGAGTTTGATTTCATTACGGTCTCCGGATGGGTCATTCATGAATTTGACCGGATTCCGCAGAATCAGGATTCCTTTGACTACAAGAATCTCCATGTGACGGTAACGAAGGCAGATCAGCGCAAGGTCAATGAGATCAAGGTTGAAATCCGTGAGGACAGCAGCGAGGACTGATCCATGCAGCAGTATTATGTGGAAGAACCTCTGGAAGAGGGCAAGATCATACAGCTTCCCAAAGACAAAGCACATCATGCTTTTCGGGTGCTGAAGCTTCATCATGAAACCGTACGGCTGGTCTCCCATGGGACCGGCTGGTTTGCGGAGGTATATCAGGAAGGCGGGAATGGAATGGCCCGCATTTTATCAATGGATCCAGATCTCAACGAACTCCATACCGATATCACCTTATGTATGGCATTAATTCGTCGAGAAAAGTTCGAACTGGTTCTGCAGAAGGCGGCAGAACTCGGGGTAAAAAGGATTATACCGTTTGAATCAAGCCGCTGTGTCGTAAAGGCAAGGAATGAGAAAACGGCCCGCTGGAACGCCATTCTCCTGGAGGCATGCGAGCAGTGCAAGCGTACACTGATTCCCGAATGCACTGCGCCGGCTGCTTTATATGAGCTTTCTTCTTTTAAAAGTACAGTTAATCTCTGTGCCTATGAAAATGCCGGAAGTCAGGCATCCTGGATTCATGAGAGCCTGCCGGCGGATTCCGTGACCATCGTGATTGGTCCGGAAGGCGGATTTTCAAATGAAGAAGTACAGCTGCTCCGTGAGTCCGGTTTTTCTTCGGTTACCCTAGGGAGCAGGATCCTTCGGGCAGAGACTGCAGCTATCTATGCCTGTTCGGTGATCGGGGAGATATCCGGATGAGATTTTCGGTTGTAAACCTTGGCTGCAAAGTCAATGCATATGAATGTGAAGGAGTTGCCCGTCAGCTTGAAGAAGCAGGGTTTGAACGGGTGGACTGGGAGGAACCTGCTGAGATTACGGTGATCTTTACCTGTGCGGTAACCAATACTGCGGCAGCCAAAAGCCGCAAGATGATCCATCGGGCCAGAAGAAAACATCCGGAAGGGATTGTTGCGGTTGCCGGCTGCTATGCGCAGATCGATCCGGATGCGCTTGAGGATGCGGATATACTGGTCGGATCCAGGCATAAGCCGTTTCTTGCGGAATACATTCAGACAGCAATCCGGAAAAAGGAGCGCATTGTTGATGTTACGGATCTCTCGGATGTCCGGTTTGAACCGCTTCCAGTCGATCATTTCAGCGGAAGAACCAGAGCTTTTCTGAAAATTCAGGATGGCTGCAACCAGTTCTGTTCCTATTGCGTTATCCCTTATGCAAGGGGAAAGGAACGCTCCATGGAACCCGATATGGTCATCGACGAGGCAAACAAGATCGCCATGACGCATAAGGAGATTGTTCTGGCGGGGATCCACACCGGACGTTATGGAAAAGAATACGGGATCACGCTTGCAGATCTCATAAAACGGCTGCTGGAAGAAGTAAATGGACTGAAGCGGCTGCGGATCTCTTCGATTGAGATCACGGAACTGGATGATCCGTTTGTCGAGTTGTTTGCGAAGGAAAAACGGATCGCGCGCCATCTGCACATTCCGCTGCAGTCCGGTTCGGACGTCATTCTGAAGCGTATGGGGCGCCCATACAGCAGTGCGGATTATTATAATAAGCTGTGTGAGATCCGGGCAAAGGCAGGGGAGTTCTCGGTTTCGACCGATCTCATGACAGGGTTCCCTGGCGAAACGGAAGCGTCGTTTGAAGAGACCTTGGCATTTCTGAAGAAATGTGAATTCTCGTTCCTGCATGTATTTCCGTTCAGTGCCCGAAACGGGACAAAAGCTGCCATGATGGACGATCAGATCGATGTATCGGTTCGCAGGAAGCGGGCAAAGACCTGCATTGCATTATCAGAAGAACTCTATGATGCTTATAAGGATTCCATGATCGGAAAACCGGTGGAAGTGCTCATGGAGAATGAAACACAGGGACATACCAGCGAATATCTGGAAGTGACTATGGATCAGCCGTATGAACCATCGTCGATCGTTCCGGCGATTATTACCGAGCGCAAAGGACATGCGCTGTATGCGGAAGGAAGTGATGAGGCGTGAAGCTCAATGAATTATTTGATCAGGTAGATGATGATATTGAAATACGCAGTCTTATGGCAGACAGCCGTAAAAAACGGCCGGATTCTATCTTCTTCTGCGAAAAAGGAATGATGAATGACGGACACCGGTTTGTTGATCAGGCGATTGAAAACGGTGCGATCGTAATTGTTCATTCGGAACCGCTTGCGGATACCCGTCCCGGCATTACTTATATCAAGGTCAAAAACGTCAACCAGGTATACAACAAGGTGGCGGATGCCTTCTATGGCCATCCTAGTCACCGCCTGAAGATGTTTGGCGTGACCGGTACCAACGGCAAGAGCACGATCTCCTGTGTGATCCGGGATGTGCTGAATCATTTCATGCCGACCGGATATATCGGAACGATCGCAATCGAATACGGAACGGTAAAGCTTCCGCCGCTGCTGACGACACCGGATATTGATGATCTGCACGGCATCCTGCATGACATGGTTGATGCAGGAATTGATGCGTGTGCACTTGAAGCGTCATCCATCGGGATTGAACAGGGGCGAGTTGATGCGATTGACTTTGATGCGGCAATCTTTACGAATCTGACCCATGATCATCTCGATTATCACGGAACCATGGAAAATTATTTCCAGGCCAAGAAGAAATTGTTTGACAATCTCAAGGAAGATGCAGTCGCAATCACCAATATTGATGATCCTTATGGAATGAAGATCGTAGAAGACTGTCCATGCCGTGTACTGACGTATGGAATCGAAAACGATGCGGACTACTGCATCACCCGTTATACGCTGAAGGCGGACAAAACAATCTTTACGCTGCGGTGCAACGGCATGGAATATGAGATTGAAACGAATCTCGTTGCCCGGTTCAATCTGTACAACCTGCTGGCGGCGATTGCAGCTCTGAATGCGACCGGTATTTCCATGACGATGATGCTGCCGGAACTCAAGCATATTTCACAGGTTGACGGACGTGTACAGCGAATCGACTGCGGTCAGCCGTTCAATGTGATCGTCGACTTTGCGCATACACCGGACGGTATCGAAAAACTCTGTCAGTATGCCAGTGCTATCACGCCAAAAGGCAACCGCATCATAGCGATCACCGGTTCCGCGGGCAAGCGTGATACGGCCAAGCGTCCAACCTTCGGACAAATACTGGATAAGTACGCAGATATGATCATCCTGACGGAAGATGATCCACGAGATGAAAAACCAGCAGATATCGCAATGGAGATCTCAAAGGGAATTCGGAAGAAACCCTATGTGCTGATTGAAGATCGTTATAATGCGATTCGACAGGCGGTCGAGATCTGCTCGAAAGGCGATACGATCGTTATCATGGGCAAGGGTGATGAACGGTTCATGTACCGGGAATTTGGCAGAGAACCGTATGAAGGCGATGATGTCATCGCAAAAGATGTGATTACCCGTTACTACTTTGGAGAAGGCAGCGATGAAAGCGAATAAATATATCGATCATACACTTCTGAAACCGGACGCTTCAAAGGAACAGATCATAAAACTCTGTCAGGAAGCCAGAGAAGGCGATTTTGCCAGCGTATGTGTCAATCCATGCAACATTTCCCTTGCGAAGAAGCTGCTTGAAGGCAGTGATGTAAAGGTTTGCTGCGTGATTGGATTTCCGCTTGGTGCGATGACAACCAGTTCAAAGGTGTTTGAAGCCGGGGATGCCGTGGAACAGGGTGCGGATGAAGTGGATATGGTGCTGAACATCGGACGGCTGAAAGACGGTGAAGATGACTACGTCAGGAATGAAATCCGTGCGGTCAAGGAAGCGGTTGGCAGCCGGACATTGAAGGTGATTCTTGAAACCTGTCTTTTGAACGAAGAAGAAATCGTGCGTGCCTGCCGGGATGCAGAAAGAGCCGGTGCAGATTTTGTGAAGACCTCGACCGGATTCTCGACTGGAGGGGCAACAGCGGAAGCTGTAAGGCTGATGAAGGAAACGGTCGGAGATGCCATGAAAGTCAAGGCGAGCGGCGGGATCCGTACTCCGGAAGATTTCCGGACAATGGTTGAAGCCGGTGCGGACCGGATCGGCACCAGCAGCGGAAGTGCACTGCTGAAATGAAAAACAATTATTGCCAAACAAAGGGGATTTTGGTAATCTATTTAGTGCAAACTCAGAAAGGGGGGATATGAATGCCGAGAGTAGTAGTCAAGGAAAACGAAAATCTTGATGATGCACTGCGCCGTTTTAAGCGTCAGGTCTCCCGCAGCGGTACGCTGGCTGAGGCTCGTAAGAGAGAGTACTACGTAAAGCCGGGTGTTAAGCGCAAGCTGAAGAGCGAAGCTGCACGCAAGGCAAGACGTCGCGGAAAGTAATCCGCCAATTGCATGAGACAGGGCTGATGTTTCAGCCCTTTTCTTTTGCGCTTACGGGCGGTATTATCTAATAGATAGTAATAAATAAAGGGGGAGATTCATTGGATACCACTAGAACAATCACGTTTGAAGATATGACCGGCTTACAGGCTATGAGCATGACCGGTACGGAAGACAAGAATCTGCGTGTCATTGAAGAGTGCTTCGGCAAAACGATTACCTTCCGTGACAATACGTTTACTATTCTTGACTGCAACGATAATACGTATCAGCAGATCAACGATGTACTGACCGCGTTGTTTGAAGTCGCAAAGAAAAATCAGGTTGTCTCGGAAGCAGATGCGATCTATGCCTGCCGTCTTGTCACGAAGAATGAGCGTGTCCGTTTTACAGATTACGGACAGGCAGTCATCGGCCGCACGCTCACTGGTAAAGCCGTAGCGCCCAAAACACATGGCCAGTACGAATTTGTAAAGGCGATGGATGCCAGTTCAATTGTGTTTGCGATCGGTCCAGCCGGAACCGGAAAGACCTTCCTGGCTGTGATCAAAGCCGTTTCCGAGCTGAAAAAGGGCAATGTGCGCCGCATCGTTCTGACGCGCCCTGCCGTAGAAGCGGGTGAGAATCTGGGCTTTCTGCCAGGTGATATGAAGGAAAAAGTCGATCCGTATCTGACGCCGTTATATGATGCCCTGCATGATATGCTCGGTGTTGAAAAGACGGAATCCCTGATTGAAAAGGGAACGATTGAAATCGCACCGCTTGCCTATATGCGCGGCCGTACACTGGATGACAGTTTTGTCATTCTTGA
This sequence comes from Solobacterium sp., assembly GCA_016284975.1. Lineage (GTDB taxonomy): Bacteria > Bacillota_I > Bacilli_A > Erysipelotrichales > Erysipelotrichaceae > Bulleidia. The sequence goes on along the minus strand of JAEEPV010000025.1, from coordinate 2,725 downwards.
TGAAGCACAGAACACCACCGGAGCGCAGATGAAGATGTTCTTAACACGTCTTGGATTTCATTCCCGCATGGTGATCACCGGCGATATTACGCAGCTGGATCTTAAAAAAGGTGAAGAAAGCGGACTGACGCAGGCCTCTAATCTGCTGGGTGGAATTGACGAGATCTCGATTATTCATCTGTCCAGTGATGATGTTGTCCGCCATCCGCTTGTTCAGAAGATTGTCGAGCGCTACAGCCAATCAAACGCATGAAAAGGGGCTGTAACGAATAGGTGAATTGAGAAACAGAATTCTCAAGGATCCTGGAGTTACAGCTCCTTTTCTATGATTGACCTGTTTCTTTTGCCAAAAATGCTGTCGCAGATAGTGAAATTACATAAAAATGCGCATTATAAAACATCATCACCTCAGAATCGTCTTTTTATGACATTATTTTCCTGAGTTTCTTGTAGTGATATTTCATCAGATTGAATCCTGTACAGATCAGATACAGCTCGTTTTCCACATTTTCGAAACCGCGTCTGTGAAACCGTACATAATTCCAGTCTGTTTTTATTACACCGAAGACTCCCTCTGCCTGAATGCACCGCTGCTCGCGAAGTTGTTTTCCGGCCGGATTGTCGAGGCGTTCTTTGGCGGCGCGTTTTAATTCATCTCCGCATACATTTATCTGGACCCGCCGGTTCTTTTTTGACTTTGTACATTCTTTTCGAAATGGACATCGATTACAGGACTTGCATTCCCACACCTGGACGATATTTTCATATTTGGATTTTTGATTCTTGTCATACAGATAGATGAACTCTCGTCCTTTCGGACACAGCAGCTTGCCGTTTTCTTCATGAAGAAGATTCTCCTTACGGAACTTCTGCTTTTGAAATTTGGCCGTCTTTTCCTTTTCATACAGTCCGTATTTGATATATGCGTCTACGCCGTTGATCAGGCACCACATGTAATTGTCATATGAACCGTATCCCGCATCTGCGACTGTTATTCCGGGGAGTTCGTCATATCGCTTACGGTATCCCTCCATGAATGGGATAAAGGTCTTTGTATCCGTACGATCGTTCCCTAATCGAATATGACGTATGAACTCATCACTTTCTCCAAGCTGGATATTATATCCGGGTTTGAATACCCCTGTGTTCATGTAATAGTCATACTTCATATGCATCATTGTGGCGTCATGATCCGTCTTACTGTAGCTGTTACGATCCTCCCCGCAGATCTCGATCTTTTCGCTGCACTCTTCGATCTTTTCCATGTGCTTGCGGAATTCGTCATACACTCTTTGAATGACTGTCTTACGCTTTCCTTTGCCGTATACAAACGGAATCTTATTCTCTGAACAATACTGATATACCGAGAAGGAAAAAGATCTGAGCTTATCCGGTGTCAGATCATCAGATCCATACTTCAATCCGGTTTCGGATTCAAGCAGAGCGATTGATTCTTTGATTCGGCATATACTTTTAGCTAAGGATTTTTCTGCAGTCTTTTTCCAAACGAACGTAAACTTATTAGCGTTCGCTTCCATCATCGTTCCATCCAGATACAGTATCCTTGTATCGGCGTTTGTCTTTTCGAAGATTGTCTCCGTGATTTCCGTAAAGATATCAGAAATGTTTCCTTTAAGCTGATTATTGATGAATCTTTGAAAAGCCATATGAGAGGGACGTTCTTCTTCACTCAGATACAGAAATCGGATGTCATTGCGGCATCTTTCTTCCATCTGACGAAGACTGTACACCTGGTTCATATACGCGAACAGCACGACTTTCATCATCATGAGGCTATTGTGACCCTGATTCCCGCGGTGCGGCTTCAGGTACTTCTTTAGATTAACCTCCTTAATAACCTCAAGAAATGACCACAAGGGATCATATTTGTCGATAGCGACAGATAAATCCAGTGGTAATCGCAGCTGTTCTACGCTATAATCCAAATGGTTGGTTTGGGTATAGTTAGAACATGCTTGCATGCAATAATTATATCAAACAAAAAGTGTCTTTCCCTTAAAATTGGGTTAGACACTTTTCTTTTTCGGGCTAGTTTTATGCGTTACAGCCCTTCAGAATACATTGTTGATTAACGATCCGATCAGTTTCCGTATACCGGATACAGATACAGATCTCCGCCGGTATTCCGGATCCATGCGCCGGGTTTCCACCGTACATAGTTGGTGCCTTCCGCATAGTCCCAGCCGATCAGCTTTGTGCCTGCAGGTGTCCAGGAAACGGATTTCGGTGCCTGCCAGTACTCACCGACATGGACCGTAACTCTTTTTCCATCTGCTTCCATGGTGTTGGAGTGGTTGTAGTCAATGATGCCGGAAGAAGGAGGATTGTCGCCTCCCTGGCCTCCGCCCTGACCGCTGCCTCCGCCACTGCCGGTTCTTACAAGATGCGGTGTGCCGTCACTGCCGAACCACCACTGGTTCTGATAATCATCGACATAAATGTAATAACCATCTGCACTGGTGTAGGAATACCAGTAGGTATAGTCATGAACATCGGTTCTCCAGTAGCTGCCAGCCGGATATCCGCCGGTCCAGCGCTGCGGCATTCCACCCGCTGCGAACCACCAGGTTTTTCCATAACCATCGGTATAGATGTTATATCCGCTTGGTGTCGTATACGAATAAACGAAGGTATAGCCTTTTCCGCTTGGTGCCGGAGTCGGTGTCGGAGCAGGTGTGCTTCCGCCGCCCCAGTAAGTAAGCTT
>JAEEPV010000214.1 GCA_016284975.1 Solobacterium sp. | reverse complement strand
TCCGTCGTTGTGCCATAGGATTCGATGAGTCTCTTTGTAAACTCTTTCTTAAATTCCTGTTTGTTTTTGAACATAAAAGACCTCAAGCTTTCTGTTGACGCTTTATGTACTATAACACAAATAAAGTAATAAAAAGGGCACTAATTCAGTACCCTTTTGCATAATTCTGATTCTGTCCAGAACGGCAGATGTATTATCGTGCTTTCTTTTTCGGGCAGGTAAACCAGATCGCCGCAAACGGTGCCAGACGAATCGTGATCTTCTGCGGAAAGCGGGCTTCTCCCTTTACGGTATGCGTGCGGAGCGGCTCATAGTTGCACATGTTGCAGCCATCGTAGATATCCTTTTCAGTATTGAGGATCTCTGTCCAGGTTCCCTTCTGAGGCACCGGCACATCGTAGATCTCATAGGATATCGGGGTCATGTTCAGGATGCACAGAAGATATTCGCTGTCATCTTCACGGAAAAAGCTGAATACCGACTGTTTTGCATTGTCGGCATCGACCCACTGAAAGCCGCTGAGCTGATAATCGTTCCGGTATAACACGGAATGGGCGGTGTAGATCCGGTTGAGATCCGTGAAGAACCGCAGAAAACTGTCGTGTTTCGGGTATTTCAGCAGGAACCAGTCCAGTTCCTTCTTCTCATCGAATTCCCGGAACGAGGCGATCTCATTGCCCATGAAGTTCAGCTTCTTGCCCGGATGGGCAAACATATAGGCATACAGGTTTTTCACCTGGGCAAACTTCTGATCATAACTCCCCCACATCCGGTCAACCACCGTCTTTTTGCCATGTACGTTTTCATCATGGCTCAGCGGCAGGATGAACCGCTCACTGTAGAAATATGCCATGGAGAAGGTCAGCCTGTGATGTTCATAACTGCGGTAAATCGGGTCCTTCGCATAATACCGCAGGGTATCATTCATCCAGCCAAGATCCCACTTGTAGTCAAACCCGAGTCCGCCATCCAGTGTCGAAGCGGTGACCTTCGGAAAGTCGGAAGAATCTTCCGCAATCAACATGACCTGCGGGAATTCCTTCTTGATGAAATAATTCAGCCGCTTCATGAAGTTCAGAGCCCCTTCATTGGTCCCGCGGTTGGAGTTTCCGTTCCAGTAGATCATATTGGCAACCGCATCCATGCGGATACCGTCAATGTGATAAATCCCGCACCAGAACATCGCACTCGAAATCAGAAAGGAACGGACTTCCTCATTCCAGAGATCAAAATTCAGTGTCCCCCACTGGCTTTCGGCGTCTTCCGGCTTCCGGTATTCGTATAATGCCTGACCGTCAAACTTCCGTAAGCCAAATGCATCTTTGACAAAATGCACCGGAACCATGTCCATGATCACGCCGATTCCTGCCGCATGACATGCGTTAATGAAATGCGCAAATTCCGTGGGATTGCCATAGCGGCTGGTCACACTGTAGTAACCGGAAGCCTGATAACCCCAGGAGCCGTCAAAGGGATATTCGTTGATCGGCATCAGTTCGATATGGGTATAACCATGTTCCTTCACATAGGGAATCAGATTTTCTTCCAGCATGCCGTAGGTATACGGGTATTTTCCGTTATGTTTCCATCCTCCGGCATACACTTCATAGATCGATACCGGTTCCTCATAACAGGCCGTTCTCTGACGCATCCATTCACTGTCCGTCCAGTGAATGTCATGAAGGTTATAGATCTTGGAAGCTGTCTCCGGACGGGTCTCGCTGTAAAATGCATACGGATCGCTTTTGTCGATCAGATTTCCGTTATTGTCTTCAATCCGGTATTTATAGCTGTCCCATTCCTTTGCCCGGGAAATGAAAATACTCCAGACACCCCGGAAGCCGGTGCGCTCCATGCGCGCCTCACTGCCATCCCAGTTGTTAAAACTGCCGATGACACTGACATTGCGGGCATGCGGTGCATATACCGTAAACCGGACGCCTTCTGCGCCTTCATAGGAAAAATGCGCGCCGAACACCTTCCACGCATCAATGCAGTATCCCTGATGAAATGATTCGATGATTCTTGCCTGATCCATATACAGGTCATCCTTTCAAATCAGCGCATTTATTGTATCAGAATATACCCCACAACAATTAATAATTGTGCAGTTAGATAGGTTTCCATGATCCAGGTATCCGGTCCATTGAGAAACTCCCGGCAGGCGATCCGGTGATCCGAGAAGCAGAAAAACAGTGATCCAAACCAGACGGAGAGAAACGAAAGCGGCAGAACCTGACCAATCCGGAGAAATGCCAGAAAGCTCATGACCGCGATGATCGTAATATACAGCTTTACGATGAACTTCATATTCCGCTTCACATGCGGCAGCATCTGCCGGCAGGTCCGCAGGATCCAGTACCCGTAGCCGATCACACCAGGCAGTACTGCCCATGGCGAAAGCATCTCCAGACGGTAATCCCGAATAAACAGCAAACCGTAACACAGATGCCCCAGCAGGAAACAGAGGATTCCTCCCTCAAGGGCATTACTGCCTTTTGCCAGCATGACCAGATCGCCAAACCACCCGAACAACAGGCCGCACACCAGCAATGGCTGGATCGAGGATACGGAAGAACAGTAATATCCCAGCAGGAAAGGAATCAGAAACGGCTTGCAGAAACGCATCCGTTTCTTCGCGTTGCACCAGCAGTCAATGATTCCAGATATCAGAAATAGTCCAAGAAATACATGATTCATAAACAACCGCTTCCATTCTGAAAAGGCGCCCGGAGGCGCCTGTCAGTTCACTCAGGAGAGGATCGGCTTGCAGGCTTCTGCCAGCTCGTCCTTTTCTTTCTGTGCTTCGGCAAGATTCCTGCCGAGAGTTGTGAAGTAAGTCTTGATCTTCGGCTCCGTACCGGATGGACGAACGATGACGGAAGCACCGTCTTCCAGTGTATAGATCAGTACGTTTGCCTTTGGCAGACCGGTTTCTTCCGGCTTGCTGAAGTCCGTAACCTTGACAACCTTGCGGCCGGCGAATTCCTTCGGTGCCTCTGTTCGCAGGGAAGTCATGATTCCGGCCATCTTGTCCATACCGGAAAGACCCGGGAACTCAAAGCTGTCGACCTTGTTCAGGTAACGGCCGTATTCGGTATAGATCTGTTCGAGACGTTCCTTGATGGAAGAACCGATGGAACGGTAGTAAGCAGCCATCTCACAGATCAGCATTGCGCCGATAATGGCATCCTTGTCACGGACATACGGTCCGGCCAGATAGCCATAGCTCTCTTCGAAACCGAAGATGAAGCGGTCCACTTCACCATCTGCTTCCAGCCGTGCAATCTGATCACCGATCCACTTGAAGCCGGTCAGTACGTGACGCAGTTCAACACCATAGTGTTCTGCGATCTTGTCTGCCAGCGGGGTGGAAACGATCGACATGACCGCGACCGGATTCTTCGGCATTGTGCCTTTTTCGATGCGGCCCTGGCAGATGTAATCCAGCAGGAGCGCACCCATTTCGTTGCCGGATACCAGCTCATAGCTGCCGTCCGGACACTTCATCGCAATACCGACACGGTCTGCGTCCGGGTCGGTTGCAAGCATCAGATCTGCACCAACTTCCTTTGCCAGTTCAAGGCCCTTTTCCAGTGCCTCAAAGATTTCCGGGTTCGGATACGGGCAAGTTGTGAAATAGCCGTTTGGATATTCCTGTTCCGGAACGATTGTGATATCCGTGATGCCCATATCTTTCAGGATACGGGTAACCGGTACAAGTCCGGTACCATTGAGCGGAGAATAGACGAGTTTCAATCCGGCCGTCTTGCAGAGACCAGGTCTTACCTGACGTGCTTCAATTTCCTGATACAGTGCTTCCTTGCAGTCTTCACCGACAAATTTGATCAGGCCTTTCTCAACGCCTTCCGCAAAGCTCATGTACTTCGCACCCGTGAGTACATCGGTCTTCTGAATGCTGTCATAAACAACGGCAGCTGCGTCATCCGTCATCTGGCAGCCATCCGGGCCATAAGCCTTGAAGCCGTTGTATTTCGCCGGGTTATGGGATGCGGTAATCATGATACCCGCGTTGCACTTGTAGTAACGGGTCGCAAAGCTCAATGCCGGAACCGGCATCAGCTCATCATAAATCCGGACATTGATTCCGTTTGCCGCAAGAACACCTGCCGCATCACGTGCAAAGTTCCAGCCTTTCAGACGGGAGTCATAGGAAATCGCAACGGTCTGTGTGCCGCCCTGTGTCTTTACCCAGTCTGCGACACCCTGCGTTGCCTGACGGACAACCCAGATGTTCATCCGGTTGGTACCAGCGCCGAGTGTTCCGCGCAGACCCGCGGTTCCAAACTGCAGAGCTACCGCAAACCGCTCCTTGATCGCCTCTTCATCTCCTTTGATCTGAAGCAATTCTGTGCCCAGATCGATGTCCTGAAGATCTGCTTCAAGCCAGCGCTTATACTCATCCATGTACATATTCAATTATTCCTTTCATTTATGGATTTGTTTAAAAAAAACGGAAGATGCCCTCAGGGCGTCTTCCAGATGTTGACAGAGATTAAGCGATTACTTTCTGTGTGCGAAGAACTTCTTCAATAGTCTTGATCGCAACATCCTCATCGTCGCCTTCACATGTAACTGTGATTTCGGACTGTGTCGGAATACCAAGGGACATGACACCCATGATGGACTTCATGTTGACTGTGCGGCCCTTATAAGCAACCTTAACTTCACTCTTGAACTTGCTCGCTGCGTTGACTGCAACGGTAGCCGGACGTGCATGCAGTCCTACCGGATCAACAACTGTTACGGAAATCTGTTTCATTTAATCATTTACCTCCTTATGGAATGTGATTCAATTTTACTTCATGAACCTGAATGTTGCAAGCGGTTACATTTTCATTCACGAATGCCGGAATGCTGTATTTCGGTTTATTTATGGTACGGTTCATGGTTCAGAATCCGGAATGCCCGGTAAATCTGCTCCAGAACGATAATTCTGCATAACTGATGCGGAAACGTGTTGTCTGAGAGCTTCCATCTCAGGTCTGCCCTGCGGATCAGCTCTTCACTGACACCGAGCGTTCCTCCGATTACAAACGTGATTGTACTTTTGCCGGAAGAATGACAGCTGTCGATCGTTTCGGAGAGCTTTACGCTGTCGATCGGCTTTCCGGCAAGATCCAGAAGGATGACATATTCCCCTTCCTTAATCTGTTTCAGGATCCGCTCTCCTTCGATTTTCTTCACTGCTTCATTTTCGGAGAGCGAATTGGATTCGGGTGCTTTTTCATCCTTTACTTCCACCAGCTCCAGCTTTTCATAGCCCCGGATGCGCTTGGCATACTCGCTGACCCCTTCCTTCATCCAGGATTCCTTCAGTTTCCCGCAGGCTAACAGCCGGATCATCGCAGGATCACCGTTAATGGAGAGGAGTTGCCGGAGCGGACGATGTTCACGGATACCGCAGAACCCGGTGTTTCCAGATAAAGCTGACGCTGCAGTGCTTCAAGACTGCTGACCGTGGAGTCGTCAAAGCTTGTGATCACATCATTGGGCTGAATGCCTGCGGTCTCGGCCGGAGAGCCTTCGATCACTTCTGCGACAACGATGCCGCTTGTTACATCCAGCGGAATATTCATTGCGGATTTCTGATACAGTTCGAGATCTCTTACATTAACACCGATTATCCCGAGATATCCCCGCGTTATTTCCTTATTCGTACGGATCTGTTCCGCCGCCAGTACGACTTCATTGATGCCGATCGCAGTTGCCGTATTTCTGCCGTCTGCCAGAGCAGTCGTCAGAATGCCGATCATCTGCCCGCTGAGGTTTACAATCGGACCGCCGATCAGATTTTCCGTCAGATTGATGTCGGTAAGCAGTCCTTCCGTGATCCACTCATTTTCATCACTCAGGGAACCGACATAATACTGGCCCGGTCTCGATACGACACCGAAGCTGACTTCTCCGGTCTGGGTATGCAGGTTTCTTCCGCCCAGAGCGATTACATATTCCCCCTGTTTGATCGCCGTCGATGCGCCAAGATGGATCGGTTCGGTTTCAAAGTCCGGATGGGTCAGAATCAGAGAAACATCCGTCACTTCATCCTTTCCATACAGCTCACCCGGACAGGAAAGCCCGTTGTCAAACTGAACGGTAAAGGTTTCCCCCGGCGTGATCCATTTGGAAGCGGTGAGGATCCAGGTATCCGTACCCATGGAGGCATAGATCACTCCGCTGATCACGTGTTCGCTCTGATCATTGGCAGCGGTAATAGTGACAAGCTTCGGTATGACCTTTGCGGTTGTTTCCGTGATATCGGTCGTGTAGCCTTCGACCGTATTGTTGATCACACCGTTTTCATCTGAACTGACCGCCGCAGAACCATTTTCAATCTTTGCTTTCAGATTACTGTAGCTGACCGTCAGAAACAGGTTCCATGCCAACAATACAGCTGCAGCTGCAATGATCCACTTTTTCACCCTGCCAGTCACCTCCTTTTATGATTTCATTCTGTCCTGCTGCCGCAAGTATGAGATCTCTCCGGCAGCTGCCATGTGT
>JAEEPV010000024.1 GCA_016284975.1 Solobacterium sp. | reverse complement strand
GGGCATCTACTATTACAATGTCCGCAGTTGATACAATCAGAGGCATTCTTTTCAAGTGCTCGGTAATGTTCTCTTGCCATATCATCGCCAATACGTGCCAGATCATAGAACTTATTCACCGCTCCTATATCTATTCCTGCGGGACAAGGCTCACAATGATTGCAATATACACATTTACCGCTTGCTTCCGGCGGAGCAAAAGATCCAATGATACTATAGTCAAGCTCTTCTTCGGAGTTTCCGCACATAGGGCACCTAATTTCAATGTTCCTAAACTTATATCCTCCACTCACTTGCTCTAAGTAAGAATCTGGTAATGTCTTTTCATATTTCTCAGGATCTACTCAAAAAAAACGGGACAAAACGTCCCAGATAAAATAACAACAAATAAAAACATGCCCGCATCATGCAGGCATGGATACATCTGACGGGTGGGTGGAAGGAACAACGACTGAAATCCTAGCGAATCGCTCAAAGCTTTTTCAGTAAATGGGATCTGATTCAGTATTTCTTCTTTTCCAGTTCCTCCCAGTCGGAGCCCGCATCAAAGAGTTTTGAATCGCTGGTGACATATGAGTCACCATTTTTATATGCGTAGTTGTTGTAGGTGTGAATCACATGTTCATCTCCGTGCCGGTCTACAAATCTTGTATCTCCGCGAATGGCGTCACTCCAGATCTCTCTCGTCTTCCTTTGCAGCTTATTACGGTATTCATATGAATCCCTCTGCATGTCATGGATTTCTTTCTGTGTATCCCGGACCTTCTGCCACAATGGCGGATCGGACTCCTTCTTCTGCTCACGTTGAATCTCCGCTTTTTTCTGTGTCTGCTTCTTTGCCTCGCGTTCCGCCTTCCAGCCTTCCTCAAGCTTATTCCGAACCTGCTTCCAGTCAGACCACTGTTCATCCGTAAAACTGACTCCTTTGTTCAGAATCGGAAAATAGATCTTCTTCGCGATCTCCACGTAGTCTTCTTCCCTGCATTCGAGTTCAAATACTCCGAAAATCCTCCAATCGGTTTCAAAGCTCTCCAGATAAACCCATGCATTCAGAGCCTTATTGTATTCCAAATTGGAAAACCACATGCTTGCCATATTCTTCATGAGCGGATCATTCAGCATCATAGCTGTGGTGGGCGAAATACGATCCCACGTTTTATAAGTCGTGGCTTCAGAGATGGCAGCAGGTGCAAAGCGCCACATCTGATTATCTCGTTTAAAGCGGTAAAGCTGCACGCCCCCTTTATAGTAATAATCGGTTATGACCTTCATTGGATTGGACTCAATGGCCTTCTTTTTCTCCGCCAGCCGCTTTGCGGCTTCTTCTTCATTGGAAGTAAAGTCCATCTGTTTCAGAAACGAGTACTCTGTGATCCCTATTTCCGGATGGTTCAAGTATTCATCCGCACGCTCTTTTAAAAGACCCTCCATGCTCATAACTGTGCCATGAAGATTGCCATAGGCATCGATCGAACAATCTGGCTGCGGTTCCAGATGATCCTGAATGATCTGCCGGGGAGAGGTGTAGCGAATGGCACAGGTGTTATCCGGGGACATCAGTTTTAAAAAAATAAAATACGGGTAAATGTGTCCGCAATATGCGTCTCTCTTTTCACTATAGACAATACTCCACCCCTCCGGCACCATCATCGTAACGAAAGGCATTCCCCTGTCATTCTTTATCGTTGTCTTCTTCAGTTCAACATCCCACTTACTCATCCTGCACTCCTAAAAATGAAAACTGATGTTTCATTCCTCAATCCTGTCCGGAAAGGATGGATTCCGGTTGATACCGGTATTTTTCACAGGCGCGCTCCACCATGGCAGGACTGTTCATGTCCGTATGAGCAAGTTCCATTGTGAGAAGTCCGCCGTTTTCCAAAGTCTCTTTCTGGAAACACGGAACTATAACGTTAACGTGATAGTCTTCCGTCTTATATGGTTCTCCGCCGATCGAATAGCTTCCTCGACAGGTCAGCTCACAGCTCTTTGTCGGAATGATCACAGTTTCAATTCGATATGTATCATCAACGAGCGGTGTGTTCTCTCCAGTTACAAAACGCAGTTCGGACGGAGGATTATCGACATCGAGCATGGCATACAGCGTGATGCTCGGGTATTCATCATAATCTCCGCCGTAATCCCCGATGATAGAATCCGTTTCTGGATCATACGTAAAGAACAGTGTAAAGCCGCTGCTCTTTCCTTCGCAGTCACAGCTGACGCAGAAGTAATACAGAATTTGCATATACTGCATGTCCTGCTGACGAGCCCACTCAAGCAGTTCGGAAAAATCAACAGTTGTTTTCAGCAGTTCCGCCGCACTACCGCTTTCAACAGAAACGGACGTGGAGCCTCTCAGTTGCTCCTCAAAAGCGGGAAACGAAGGAACTCCATCCCCCGGTTCGACATGCCACTCAGCGCTCACGTCTTCGGCCTTTCCCCAGCCGTCGTTAAACGCAAATGCCGTCAAGGTATTATCTTCTAGAAGCACTCCGTCTGTACGGATGACAGGTGTTTCCACTGGTTTCAGTTCCTCAATCTCACAGGCGATCTTTTCCACAAATACTGATTCCTCGGATGGATTTTTTATAAAACTCAGCAGGGAGAATGCCCTGTCATATTCCGGAAGAGCGTTTTCACTTTCCTGTGCGGCCTGTACGGTGGTATAGTTGCCGGTTTCATAGAACGGAAGCACTTCGGAGTAATACACCAACGCTGCTTGAGCTGCTGACTGTGTCTGTAGTTCAGCAGGTTTTCGTGCAAAGAAATATGCCAGCACACCGATAAGCAGTGTGATGATGGCCAGGCCAGCAATGATCCATGGAACATTATTGTTCTTTTTGACGACCTTTATTTCCACCTTTGCGGTGCTGTCCTGTCCTAGCACCTCACGAATATCCCTCACGACTCGCTGCAAAGCAGCCTCTTCATCCTTCCAGGCAAACACCTGCTGCATTGTACTCATGGAGAATGCGAACTCATCTTCCAGCGGGCAATCCTGAATGACATACGGAATGACAAGCTTTTCCTTACTGACCGCCTGGGAAAACTCATTTTTGACCCACGTGGAGTGCTGAGACTTCTCTGATACCAATACGATCATCGCTTTACAGTTATCGATTGCCTGAGGTATCTGCTTCATATAGTTGGATCCGACCGGGATACTGTCCGGCGCCATCCAGCAGGAAATCCCGTTCTGTTCGAGAACATCCCTTACTCGTTTTGCGTATTCTTCTTCATCTGATTTGTAGCTGATAAATACATCTGCACTCATGATGATCTCCTGTCTCTTCGTAACGTAGGATCCGTTCTGGACGCTGTCAATCTTTATATTTTCATTATCGCAGGATTCCCCTATTTCCAACAGTGATTTTCGGATGCGCTGTACTATGCTAGTGGAGTAACGCAGTTACTTCTACATCGACTGAAATCATCTCGAAACATTAAAAAAAACAATCTATAAAGCCGCACTAAGAAAATATTCCAGAGAAATGTGATCAAAAATTAGCCGTTTTCTCGATTAAACTAGCTCAGATTGAATACGAGGGTTAGAAAATCATAAAACTATTCGTATATTTATTCTACCTTTCATAACAACTTAACAATAGCTGTATCCCCATGCAAAAAAATTCCAACTCGTAAATTTCTAACAGAGATTGTTACTGTTCACACGTTAAAAAGGGATTCGCCACAAATTATGAAACTGTGAATTCCTTTTTCATGGACTGAAAAAGACCGCCGCGGCGGTCCATGAACTTATCTTGGTTTTAAAGCTTTGAACAATAATCGATGCGTACGGTTTCCTGTGTGATGCGGTACGGGGTTCTGTCATTGACCGCGCTGCGGCAGACATCCAGTGTGTTCTGCATTTTCACACGCAGGTCCTCGAGCCCTGCCTGTACAGCGGGCTCGGCAGTGTCCGCTTCCGCAATGAATTCCGTATCTGTCACCAACAGATTTTTTACGGCTTTATGAAGCGTGAAGTGGAACATACTCTCTTCG
>JAEEPV010000023.1 GCA_016284975.1 Solobacterium sp. | reverse complement strand
TGAAAGAATCCTCTCAAATTTCTTAAGAAATTTATTGAATCATCAAAGTGATCATGAAAACATATAACAAAAGATGAATTCATCTCCGACTTACAGAAGTCGGAGTCTTCTTCACCAGGGATGATAAATGAGATTTCTCAGTGATGAGAGATCCCGTTTTTGTTATTTCTTTTTATTAAGATTTTTCAGCACCCGGAATATCGATGCCTTCCCGTTGAAGAAATCCACGATCGTATTCACTGTTTTCCAGGTTATCTGATCTGATGACATCAGCGCCATGCGCACCGGCACTTCCATAATCATCTCATCCGTCACACCCGGAAGATCCAGCTTTGGTCGGATCAGGTCAATGATCCCCTTGAGCAGTCTGCCCAGACCAACTTCCTGCAGCTCCGTGAGGGAAGTATTCACGGTAAACGGACGCTGAACCTTCGCTTCTTCAATCGAATGTCCCAATACGCTTTCAAAAGCAGTCTGCGTAAACCCATCTTTCGCTGCGGAAAGATAATCCGTGGAAATGGTACTGTACGGTTTTGTTGTGCCGTTACGGAACACCGTCGTTTCCAGCCGGATATCTTCACTGGAAGCTCCGATTCCGATCTCATAGGTTCCGGCTTCCACCAGCCAGTCTTTGGCAGCAGTATCGTAATACGCAAAACTTCTCGCATCGAGCAAGAAGGTCACGTCTTTGGTTTCTCCGGGTTCCAGCAGGATCTTTTCAAATCCTTTCAGTTCCTTTAACGGACGGCCGATCCGGCTGTCCTTTTTTCCGATATAGAGCTGAACGATTTCCTTTCCGGCAGTTGTTCCGGTATTGGTCACTTCGAGCGTGATCTTCACTGTATCATCAGATATTTCCTTTTTCAGATTCCGGTATGCAAAGGTCGTGTAGGAAAGACCGTAGCCAAACGGAAATGCTGTATCGATCCCTGCCGTACTGTAATATCGGTAACCGGTAAATATGGATTCCCGGTACTGTGCCTGCAGAAGATTCTTATGGAACGTATTGAAGCACGGTGTATCTTCCAGATGCCTTGGCCAGGTCTCGGCAAGTTTACCGCACGGATTAACATTTCCCGTCAAAAGATCCAGTGCAGCCTTTCCGCTGCGGCAGCCGGCAAGATACATGCACAGGATCCCCGAAACATTGTTTCTCCAGGGAAGCTCGACCGGAGCTCCGCACTGCAGGACCACGATGATGTTTCGGTTGACCTGCTGGAGGGCACGGATCAGATGATTCTGGTTTTCCGGAAGCCGCATGTGTTTCCGGTCATAGCCTTCTGCCTCATCCCCTTCCGGAAGACCTGCGATCACGATTACCTTTGAACAGCGCTCTGCCAGACGCAGCGCCTGATCTTCCAGCATCTCATTGACTGTTTCGGGAGACATCGTAAAGCCATGCGAATAGGAGAAGACGAGCCGTCCCTCCTTCATCGCCTCAAACAGACAGTCGGCTTCCGAGGCATTGACCTTGGAACTTCCGGTTCCCTGGATCCGCGGTTCTTTCGCAAACGGACCGATCAGCGCGATCGACTCATTCCGATGCAGCGGTAAAACTCCGTTATTCTTCAGAAGCACGGCACTTTCCGCAGCAGCACGCTGTGCAAATGCCAGCCGGTCCGACACATCCTCATACTGTTTCGGAGAAGCTGTACGGTCCGCCAGCTGCTTCAGCCGTTTCGTGTTTTCCTCCAGCATTTCAATGGTTACGGAACCTTCTTCCAGTGCCTTCAGGATCCGCTCATCACTTCCGTGCTCTCCGCCTGGCATTTCGAGATTCAGCCCCGCTTTCAGACAGCCTGCCGGATCTGGTACTGCACCCCAGTCTGAAACATACAGACCATCAAACCCCCATTTCTCTCTTGCCAGATCAAGGAGCTCTTTGTTTTCGCAGCAGTACTTCCCGTTCAGCCGGTTATAGGCAGCCATGATCGTCCAGGGCTGACTTGTTCGAACGACACGTTCAAACTGCGCAAGATAGATTTCATGCAGGGCGCGCTCATCGATGATGCTGTTCTGAATCATCCGTCCGTATTCCCGGGAATTGCCGGCATAGTGCTTGAGAGAGGTTCCTACACCCTGATCCTGTACGCCTTTGACATAGGCGGAAGCCAGTTCTCCGGAAAGATACGGGTCTTCACTGTAGTATTCAAAATTTCTTCCGCATAGCGGACTGCGCTTGTGGTTCACACCTGGCCCAAGCAGTACCTGTACACCGTTTTCTGCACTTTCCCTGCCCAGGTGCTCTCCCAGTTCATACTGAAGCTGCCGGTCAAACGAGCAGGCAGAAAGAGACGCGGTTGGATACAGCGTTGCAGGATGCGACATCGCAAAGCCAAGTTTGTTTTCTGCCTCGATCCGCAAGCCATTCGGACCGTCACTCATCCGAATCGAATGAATGCCGGCTTCTTCTGCCGCTACCGTCGTCCAGTTGTCTTCTCCGGCAAACATCCGTGCCTGTTTTTCAGCTGTGATTTCTGTCATCTTCTACTCCAAGCCTTTTTTCGAGTCTCTGTAAGACTTTCTCAAGCAATCCGTTTAATCGCTGCCGTTCTTCTTCGCTCATCCCTTCGAGCCATACGTCCCTGAGATCATTCCCGGCATTATCAATATCATGAATCAGTCCTGCGGCTCCTTCTGTCCGTACGGATGCGGACAGCGGATTCCATTCCAGACGGATAAATCCTTTTCGCAGCAGTGTCTGCAGAGAAGTGAGAACCACATGTTCCGGCAGACTGGTCAGCAGGGAGATTTCATGAATTGATGTTGCTTTTCTGAGAGTATCTACGGCATGAAAAACGATCACATCACTGCGGGAAAGATCATTCAGCATGCCTGCGTTTTCCAGATACTGCCCATACAGCATCCTGCTGTAGCGGAATACGTTTGTGATGGTTTCCCCTTTCAGCGGTTTCACCGCAAAGGAAAGCTGATCCACTTTTTTCGTACCGGGTGCCATCGGAAGCGTTAAATCATCCGATGCGGCACGAATCAGAAACGAAGCAATCTCCATCCGCTCCCTGCGGTAAGTCTCTTCATCCAGCACATTGCGGAAGAATTCATCGTAGTACTGATACACACTGGTCTTCATCGCAAGAAGCTTTTCCAGATTCATATTCTGAGCGACCAGAGAACCATCTGTTTTTACATAATAGTAAACCGGAAGAAGCAGCGGTGCGATACGGGTGCAGTGAAGAACGTATTCCAGATTGAAGATAAAATCCTCACAGAAGCTGACGGAGGAATCCAGGCGGATCGCATACTGATCCAGGATCGACTTGCGGTACAGCTTGTTCCAGAGAACACCGTAATAGTAATCCGCCGGAGACTGCTTCATGTATTCCGCGTATTCTTTCCGGGTCAGCACCCGATCTGCAGGAATACTGCCTTTGCGGGAAAGATTCTCTCCGACCACCCGGTAAAACTCTCCGACCACAAGATCGGCATTCTTTTCCTCTGCCGTACGCACCAGCATTTTGGTGGCATCTTCTGTGATCCAGTCATCTGCATCCAGAAACTGCAGGAATGTCCCCTTCGCCTCATCGATTCCCCGGTTGCGGGTATCACTGACTCCGGAATTTGGTTTGTGAATGACTTTTACCCGTTCATCGTTTGCGGCAAAGCCATCCAGCAGCTCAGCAGAACGGTCCTTTGAACCATCATCGATCAGGATCAGTTCAAGATCCTTGAACTCCTGATTCAGAATACTGTTCACACATCGTTCAATTACATTTTCGGCGTTATAAACCGGAACAATCACACTAACTTTCGGCATACTTCAGCTGTTCCTTTCTTTCAAAAGTACATATTTTTCCAATGGAAACAGAATCAGAAACTGGATGGTTCCCGCCGCAAATGCGGCAAGGGTCGGTGCCAGTTTCGCACAGGCAGGAAAACGGTTCGTGATTAAATAAACCAGCCTTCCCTGGATCCAGGTGGATACCAGAATCAGGATGCACATGACCAGAAGAAAGATCACTGCATTACGTTTTGGCGCATCGGAATGAAAAGTAACCTTTCGGTTCACAAAGAATCCGAAGAGGTTCGCCAGCGCGTTGGACAGAAAAAAAGGAAGCACATAACCCCAGTTGGCATTGCCTGCCCCAACCGCTGCGTCATTAAATATTCCGCTCAGAATCTCAGGCAGCGGCGCCTTCCAGTCCTTCATGAGCCAGAAGAACACATTCACCAGCAGCAGCTGCAGCAGCGTAACAGATGCGGATACCAGATTGAATTTTATAAACTGAGTCAGTGATTTCTTCATTCGGTTTCCCTGCGGTTATAATCATAATTCACATTTTCACAAAAAGAAGATGGATTTCGGGGGAATTGTTCCCTGTCCTAACTAACAGATAGATGTGAGGAACCTTTCAATATGAACTATATCGATCTGTACTGTGCCATTGATGATTCCGGAAAAATCGATGATCCGCATCCGTATTCGGTTTATGCGGGACTGGTCTTTCTGAGCAGGCAGGATCGCTCTTCCTTTATGGCACGATACGGGCATATCGTTTCTTCCATCCAATGCAGATACTGCAAGCAGCAGCCTTCAATGTGTGATCGGATCTGTCCGGAAATCAAAAGCTGTCGGATCAGGCCGCAGCACCGGCGTCAGCTGATTAACTTTATCCGCAGAAAACTGTGTTTTATCGTGATCGCAGACAAACAGAATCTGACGCATGTCAATTTCAAAAACAAGCGGTCCAAACGCCGCTTCCTCGATTATTCCGTTAAAATCGTCATCAAGTCCGTTATCCGGGAAATGATGCGCAGACAATTGTTAACTCCTTTGGATGATGTGTGTCTGACCGTGAATATCGATAATGAAAACCGCAGTTCTGACGGCATCTACAGCTTTCAGGAATCGATCCGCAAGGAACTTCATGAAGGCATGCATCATAATAATGTGTTCTTTCCGCCGCTCATCAAAGGGTCTCTGACCGTACAGATCCGTTACCGGGATTCCAAAAAAAACTTTGATGTTCAGTCTGCCGATATCCTGGCCGGTACACTGCGGCGGTATCTGATCCGTTCGGAAACATTTCAGG
>JAEEPV010000213.1 GCA_016284975.1 Solobacterium sp. | reverse complement strand
CTGATTCGGAACCTTGGTATTCGTAATGCACAGACTGTACAGCTGGTCCTGTTAACCATACTGTTCAGCGATAATGCGAGCATGCCGATATCCGCCCGAACCATGGTCATGAAATATCTGGAGGCGGCTATCAACAATACGGTACGAAAGGTAGACGTTACGGCGAGATTCTCAAGTACACAGCGTATCGTACTGTTTACCAATCTGCCGGATGAGAATGTTCAGATGGTCATTGACCGTATTATGAAGGAATTTTACCGGATGATTCCGGAAAACCAGTTCCGTCTTGTATATGTTTCAAGAAATATCAATCTGAAGCAGCTGAAAGGAAGACATCAGGATCAGCCGGAATTATAAAAAAGAAAAACGTTATGCGGTATTTACACAAATCAATCGGCGTGGATAATGCATAACGTTTTTTAGTATTTATTTAGCTGTGCAGCCGGAATTCTGCCGGCAGTATGTTTCAAAGTCTGTAACCGACATCGGCTTTGCGAAGTAGTAGCCCTGGAACAGCTGGCATCCCATCTGTGAAAGCATATGGTACTGTGTTTCTGTTTCAACGCCTTCACTGAGAGGAGAAATGCCGAGATCATATGACATGTTGATAATGTTGTGAATGATCTTTTCCGCTTTTTGTTCGTTATTTGACTTGCTCAGGAATGCCATATCGATTTTCAGAAGATCAACCGGCATATCTTTTAACATGTTCAATGAGGAATATCCACTTCCAAAATCATCGATCTCAACGTAGAAGCCGTTCTGTTTCAGATCGTGAAGCAGAGACATGCGGGTATTGATATCAGCCATCATCACCGTTTCCGTTATCTCGATTCTGAGCTTGCCCGGCGAGATGCTGTACTGTTTTGCAAGATTCTTTATGACTTCTGCTACATCCATAAAGTAGAAATCTTTCGGTGAAATGTTGATGGAGATAAAGCGGTCAATACCTTCCTTCTCCCATCGTGCCAGAATTTCACAGGCACATTGCCACATATACTGGTCAACCTCAGAGATCATGCCGT
Organism: Solobacterium sp.; assembly: GCA_016284975.1. Lineage (GTDB taxonomy): Bacteria > Bacillota_I > Bacilli_A > Erysipelotrichales > Erysipelotrichaceae > Bulleidia. The sequence continues at coordinate 11,038 of JAEEPV010000213.1, read as the reverse complement.
TGTTTTCAAATACCGGAACAAACATTGCCGGAGACAGGAATCCGTCGGTTGGATGAATCCATCGTACAAGTGCTTCTGCACCCACGATTGTTCCGTTCTGATCAACGATTGGCTGAAGATATGGCTGCAGCTGGCGTTCCTTAATCGCATTGTGGAGCTGAGAAGAAATGTGCTGGTTCCAGAGAACTTTTTCACGCATATTATCGTCATAGTAGGCAATATGCGTTTTGTACTGATCCCGGATGGAAGAGAGTGCCATATGGGCACGGTCAAACATGACAGAAATCTTGATATCCGGTTCATTGACTTCATATACACCGAGATGAACAAGGACGGAATGAGATGCATTTCCCTTCCGGACAACAAAAGAGGAGAGGGAATTTTCGACTACTTCAGGGTCGAACTTCTCTTTCGGCAGCAGAATACCGAATGTATCACCGGCCAGTCGTCCAAAAACCGCATCACTTTGCGTGAACGTGTTTCGAATCCAGTCAGCGATGTTCAAAAGAACAAAATCCCCAAATTCATTACCGAAAATATCATTAATGATCTTGAACTCACGAATATCAGCGAAAATAACATAATAAAGTGTCGCGGGATTCTTTTCGAGGGTATTCTTCATCCTGTCGTACAGATATTCACGTGTATACAGGTCGGTCAGCGAATCGTGACGGGCAATATATTTTTCTTCTTCCAGTGCATTCTGCTGTTCGGTAATGTCACGCACACTGAGGAAAGAACCGATGAATCGGTCTCGATCATCCTTTACGGCATGTTTTTCCAGCACATAGTGCTTTGCGTCTTTTCCGCTTCCGGAGATCTGGGTTGTGGTCCAGTCGTCTTTTTTGTCGGCATACTGCGAAAACAGATTACTGAGTTTTTCTTCTGCTTCATCGAAATCATTGCTTTTCAAACCGGCCATTTCGATTCCGGGCTTGTTTGCCCAGATACACCGGTTATTGGAATCAAACAGGAAGAGCGCTTCATTCATCTCTGCGGCAATACCGGCCAGCATGCGGTCCATCAGACGCAGCGGACGGTAATAGAGGGAGAAGTAGAATACCAGAATGCCGAACAGACCGTAGCCGATCATGGAAACATCGATCGGAGCGCGTGAGAAGATATAGAATGTCTGAATAATGCCGGTAAACAGCATGACGAATAGAATTACGGAATACCGCTCAGAATTAATCCGGGAAGAACGGAATGTTTTAAATATAAAGATGATTACGGCTGAAAGGTAAATGGCATACACGACAACGCGATGAAATGTCTGACCGGCATATGGAATCAGACGATAATAGTTATATCCGTCAACAAGAATCGCCTCTGTACGAAACGCATGATGAAAAAAAGGATTCAGCAAAAGCTGACCAACATCAATTGTCAGAACGGCAAGTACAAAGTAGCGCAGTTTCCGGCTGGGCCATGATAACCGGCAGTAGCTGAAGGTAAAGAGCAGCAGGGCCAGAATAACAAAATCCATGCCGATGAAATAGATGTAGCAGCCGACCGTTGAAATGAGCTTGTTGCCGGAGGCGACGATAATCAGATTTCCAATCACCGGAGGAATCAGGTAACGCAAAAGCTTTCTGACGGAAGGTGCAATTTCCTTATGCGATTTGCGCGCATAAAAACCACAGACTGCCAGAGCTATAATTTGAACTAAAAAGATGATGGAAAATAGTATTCTCATACTGTAACAATCAAATGATTTCCTTAAACCAAGCAGATTTCTGAAAACCAGAGATTCTGTCTGTACCTGACTCCTATTATATACACGCACAAATTAGAAAAAAAGTATTGAAAGGGGATTCAGAAAAGCGGTATTTGAAAGGGGATACAGGTGATATGCCGTCCTAAGAATGAGGGTGGCGCATTTGAAATTTGATCTGTGGCGTCTATGATATGATTGTTTCAAGGAGGATTTGAATAATGTCTACAGTTGTAAGATTTGAAGAAAAACTCGATGTATTTCAGAATATTGTTGTACTTTATCGAGATGAAAGCGGCAAACTGTTTATCGGAAACACCTGTTTCTATAACGGCAGAGGACATGCTGAAGACTGGATGACCTTCATGTATGAAGAAGCTCTTCCGGAAGAAAACGGCATTCTGCTGGGTTGGAACTGGCTGGATGACAACAGCCCGCATGTTACATTGGTGCCGGAGACAGCAGCAGAAACCGGAGTTGAAGATTTTCTGTATGCGCACGGACTGGAGCGCGACTGGAAAACGATTGACTATATCGTGATTAAGAACTATCAGGAAATCGAAGACTATTGTGCGAAGAACAAAATCGAACCGGGATGTGCGATTGCATTCGGTATTCGAAAATAAAACAGCAGTTAGGGGGAAAGGACTATGGCAAAACGGCAGAAACGAAAGCTGAGAAACTGGGTATGGATTGTACTGGCGGTATTGCTCGTTGTCTGCGCCGGTCTGTTCTACCTGAAAAACCATCCGAAGGCGGAACCGAACGAAGTGGCAGTTTCTGCCGAGCCGACGGAAGAACCGACACCAACACCGGAACCGGAACATTACAAGGCGGAGTTCTTCTTTACCGGAGATGCATTGATTCACGGTACGGTATGGATGGATGCGGACCTTGGGAATGGAAGCTATGATTTTCTGCCGATATTGGAAAATATAGGCAGGCTTTCCGAAGGTTATGACTTGAAATACTACAATCAGGAGACAATCCTGGGAGGAACGGAGTTAGGCCTGCATGGCTATCCGACGTTTAACAGTCCTCAGGAAGTAGGCGACGCGATGGTGAATCTTGGCTTCCGCCTCGTTTCCACCGCGAATAACCATTCTCTGGACCAGGGACTGACCGGTATTAACCGTTCCTGTGAGTACTGGCGCAAGCAGGAAGAACAGTATGGAGTTCATATGGCCGGTACCTATGATTCCCAGGAAGCGCATGATGCGTTGAATGTCTATGAGATTAATGGGATAACCTATACCTTCCTCTCATGGACCTATGGCTGTAATGGTCTTCTGCCGCCGGAAGGGTATGAATACATCGTAAATATCTATCCGGAACATGTGGATGAACTGCTTGATCAGGTAAAACGTGCCGACGAGATCAGTGATGTGGTCATAGTGGCAATGCACTGGGGTACGGAATACTCCATGGAAGCCAATGATGAACAGCGGGAGCTGGCACAGAAACTCTCGGAAAACGGAGCTGATATTATTATTGGAAACCATCCGCATGTCATTCAGCCGATTGAATGGGTCAATGATGGCAAAACGATCTGTTACTATGCTATGGGCAACATGGTTTCCGCCCAGATTGATGAACCGAATCTTGTTGGAATGGTCGGCGGTGTTACGATTGAGAAAACCGTGGACAAAGATAACACGACGATCACAATCAGTGATCCGCGGGCGGATCTGATCTATACGTATTATGATTACGGATACCATAACTTCAAGGTCATTCCGATGAAGGAATTAGATGAAGCGCATGTGGCTGATCCGGTTGGTCTTTATGAGAAATATAAAGCCAAGATCAACGAGTATGATGACTCCATACGGGTCGGAATCGAAATACAGTAAGAGAGACGGAGTGACCGTCTCTTTTCATTAGGTGTGTGCTATGATAAAAACAGTTTTATCAGAATGTGACCTATAAGGGGAAAGGAGTCTTGTTCATGCTTGACAGAATGAAATGGACATCAATTGCGTACTCGATTCTTTATATTGCTGCGGGTATTCTTCTGCTGCTTTATCCGGGAAAAATGGGAGAGCTGTTCTGTGATCTGTTCGGTATAGCACTCATTATTTATGGAATTATCAGTATCGTCATGTATTTTATGATGGACATCCGGTTATCTTTATTCCGGAATGATTTTGCGTCCGGCATCATCAAGATTCTTCTTGGTGTCATGGTTATTTACCATAAGGATGTCTTTCAGTCACTTATTCCGTTCCTGCTTGCGATTGCACTGATCGCCAGCGGTATTCTGAAGCTTCAGAATGGTGTGGATGTGGCGAGAATCGGATATCCGAACAGCTGGCAGTTCCTGGTGCTTGCGGCAATTTCGATCATTGCCGGAATTCTGATCATGTTTAATCTGATTCCGAGTGCAGAACTGATGCTGCAGGTTGCAGGAGGAGCACTGCTCTACAGTGGTCTGACCGATCTGTATACAACCCTGTATCTGTCCGGAAAGATCAAGAAATTTATGGAGGCTCGTGAAAAACCGAAGCCACCAGTGGTACAGTCTCCGAAAGAAGAACCGGTTCCTGAGGAAGAGGAAAGTACTGCTGCTTATGTAGACTGGAATACAACCGCTACCGGCATGTCCGCGATCCGTGAGGAGCTTTCTGCACCGGTCACGCCAGCAGTTCCGGAGATTCCTTCCGAAAAGCCTGCTGCAGAACCTGTGGAAGAGGAGCAGAAGGAAGCACCTGCAGAAACGTCTTCCGAAGAGCCGGCAGAGCCATCCGCAGAGGATTCCAAAGAAGAGATAAAGTGATTCTTGTCCCGGGAGTGAGAACTCCCGGGTTCTTTTCTTTTCTTTCGAAGAGTATTCCTTTTATAATATGCGTTGGAGGCTATATGTTTAATGATTGGTTAAGAATTGGGTCTTTTACGATTCATGGATATGGAGTGATGATAGCGATAGGGATCCTGATGGCGTTTTTCTATGGAGAACGCATGGCAAGAAAATATGGACTGGATCCGAATGAAGTAGATAATCTTGTGTTTGTGTGCCTGATCTCAGGTTTTCTTGGAAGTAAGATCGTTTATATACTGACAAACTGGAATGCGTTTCTGAAGAATCCGATGGCCTATCTTGGTGCGGACGGCTGGGTTGTCTATGGAGGAATTTTAGGCGGTCTTCTGGGAGGATGGCTGTGGTGCAAATTCAGAAAGCTGTCATTTCCGGCATATGCAAATCTGATGCTGCCGGCAGTTGCGCTGGCACAGGGATTCGGCAGAATCGGCTGCTTTTTTGCAGGATGCTGCTATGGCAAGGAAACAACAGGACTTGGTGTGGTGTTCCCGGAAGGTTCCCTTGCGCCGGCAGGTGTTAAACTGATTCCAACACAGCTGATCTCTTCCTTCGGAGATTTCGTACTGTTCTATATTCTTTACAAAACTTACTGTAATGAGAAAACACGGTCGATGACCGCCGGTCTTTATCTGGTTCTTTATGCCGTCGGTCGGTTCATTATCGAATACTTCCGTGGTGATGAAGCCAGAGGCTTCTTATTTGGATTATCCACTTCGCAGTTCATTTCGATATTTATGATGATCGCAGGACTGATCGTAATATATGTTTCCCGGAACAAGGAGAAGAAAGCAGGTTAAAAGATTATGAAGAAAATCGTATTTGGAAATGATCATAGTGCAGTGCAGTTGAAAAAGGAGCTGATTCCTTACATTGAGGAAAAGGGCTATGAAGTGATCAATGTCGGGACCGACGAAGAAAAGGCGGTGGATTATCCGGTCATTGGTGAAATGGTTGCCAATATGGTGGCGAGCGGCAATGCAGATCTGGGTATTGCGGTTTGCGGAACAGGTCTTGGCATTAGTCTTGCCTGCAATAAGGTTAACGGGATCCGTGCCTGTGTCTGCTCCGACGCGTATACTGCCCGGTATTCCCGTTTGCACAATAACTGCAATATTCTGTGCTTTGGTGCCCGTGTGGTTGGTCCAGAGACGGCAAAGCTTCTGATTGAAGAATTCCTGAATGCACAGTTTGAAGGCGGCAGGCATGCTCACCGCGTTGATCTGATCATGGAAATTGAACGCCGGAACAGAGGGGCTCAATGAGCAGCACGCTGAAGCGGATCTTAGCAGCTGTATTGATTCTTGCGGCATTGTATTTCATGCCGTTTGTCACAGTAAAGGGAACGGATGATGTTAACCGTACCTGGCGTGTGCCGTTTGGTACCTGGTTTACGGGAAAGACAGACAGCAGTGTGACATTCTCCGGTGTGCGCAGTGCCTACGCGCTGGCAAAAGATAGTGAAAATGCGCTTCATTCCGGAGAAGAAACCAAGTGCTACGGAAAGACCTACTATTATCTGAAAGACAGTGATATTTCACTGGAGGGATATGAGACTGCCGGCGGCATTCCTGCCAGTGTTACCTTTCATTTTCAGAAAGGCAATGCCTGTGCAGGGTGGACCGGAGACGATGAGGTTGCCTGGGAACTTGGAGCTATCAAAGATGCGGATATGACGATAGATCCGCAGAAAGCAGCAGACGATCTGCAATGGTTTGTCATTGTAGACGGGAAGGCACTGAATCCAGGAATATATAATGATTTCTCCCGTCTTGTAAAACAGGGGGTATATTCCATCTTGCGGACGATGGTCGTTGAAAATGGCAGTGTAAAGCTGATTGATATACAGCTTCTTGAAAACCCGGAAATCCAGAAAGTCGGAGACAATGAACAGGAAGCTTATTATCGAGTGACCGTTCGTACAAAGGATGAGGTCACGGAAACGTCGTATACCCGTTACAGTGAGACTGCCGAAGTAACACCGCGTACCGTATCGGTTTATGAGAAAGATGCGGAAGGCATAGAACACGAAACCGTGCTGTTTGAATACGCAGTTCAGTAAACATGCATTTATATTTAATTAGTCACATTATGAAAAAATGTGAAATAATATTCTTTAGATATTTCAAGGGGGCAATGGAATGAATAGACCTGTATTTAATGACGAAAAGCTGAAGGAGAGAAGAAGAGAGCATAAAGCATTTGGCGGTTATGTCGTAGAGATTCTTTACGGCGCAAAAGACGCAGATGGAAATGCAGTGGAACCGAGAGACGGCGAAAATGACGGACATGGACGCTGGTACGGTATTGACTGCGGCGGTGACTATACCATGTTCAGCTGGACACATTCAAATGCGGAAGGCGGCGAAACGGAGTATGGAACCGAATATAAAGATGATGCGGTAAACGTCATGGAAGAACAGCTTCGTCAGAAGCAGGCGCTTTGCCGGAATGCAGAAGAAATCGCCCGTGACTATGAAGGTGAAGATGGACAGGAAAAACTTGATGCCATCAAAGCTGAATGGGATGCGATGAAGAACTGGAATACGCCAAAGGATGCGGAGCTTGAGAAGCGTTTCGCAAGAGCACTTGCAGAATATGCGCCCCGCGCAGAAGCAATCCGTGATAATACAGCTGCGAAGCAGGCTGTTATTGATAAGATTGCGGCAATTGCAGAGCTTACCAATTTCAAGGAAGCTAAGGCTGCTGCCGGAAAGCTTCGGGAAGAGCTGATGGAGATCGGTTCTGCCGGAGAGGATAAGGATCGCGAATTTGCGAAGCAGATCAGTGATCTTCAGAAAGATATTGATCGTCGCCGCAAGGAATTCTTTGACAATCTGGATACCAACCGGGCTGCGGCAAAGGAAAAGAAGGCCCAGATTATCGAAAGCGCAAAGAATCTGCTTGCCAATGTCTCGAACTGGAAAGCGGCAGGAGATCAGCTGAACGGATTGTTCGGTGACTGGAAAGCTGCCGGTTCTGCGGGACGTGAATTCGATGATACCCTCTGGGAGGAGTTCAATGCGGTTCGCGATGAATTCTATAAGAAACGTAAGGAATTCTTTGATGAGCGTAATGAAAAGTTCAAGCAGAGCATCGATACCAAGAACAAACTCATTGAAGAAGCAAAGAAGATCGCAGCTGAAGAATCCTATACCCGTGAAAATACGGATCGTATGAAGGCACTCGATGTTGAGTGGAGAGCTGCCGGTTACTCCGGACGCGAAGAAAACGATCGTCTCTGGAATGAGTTTAATGAAGCCAAGGAAGTATTCTGGTCCGGCAAGAAGGCAATTGCAGTAGCCAAGCTGCAGACAGAGCTTGAGGAGAAAGAGGCACGTCTCAAGACTCTGAACAATCAGCTCGAGGATCTGGAATACCGGATTGGAATAGCTGAAACCCCTGCAATGAAAGAAGGGTTTGAAAAAGATATCTACATCAAGAAGTCACAGATCAGTGATATAGAGAACGCAATCAGTGCCTTAAAAGACAAGATTGCTGGTTGATCATTCTTGAAACAAGGGCGCTCGCGCCCTTTTGTTTTTATCGGGCACCGCAATAGAAGTTCAGAAACAGGGACAAAGAAACGAAATCACACCGATGCGTTTTCTGAAAGGAAGAGTAGTCTGTATGTTAATTGATTTGACGTTGGCAACCAATATTGCCGTTTTAACAGAAGGTAACAAAGGGGAACTGAGAGGTCATATCGGAACCCATTTCGATGTAATGAATCGGGTTTTTCCTCTGGAATACGCAAGACGGAAAGCGATCCTGTTTGATGTGAGAAGTATTACGGATCGTGAGATCACCGTCGAAGATATTGATCTTACGAGAATTGAAGAAGGAATGGCGGTGCTTTTCTGCTCAGGTTTCATTGAAAAGAATGAGTATGGTTCAGAACTGTATCGGCACAGACATCCGCAGCTTTCAAAAGATCTGATTCGAACGTTGACGGAATGCCGGATTGCGATCATCGGACTTGATTTTGCGGGTATGCGCAGAGCAGAGGAACATACGGAGTATGATCAGTTTTGTGCAGACCGGAATGTATTTGCGATAGAGAATTTATGTGGACTTACTGAAGTGCTTAAGATGGCAGATGAATGCTTGGTTTATGTCTTTCCTATGAAACTGGTCGGAGCTACAGGATTGCCGTGCAGAGTGATCGCAGAAGTATAATGGTATTGAAAAAGGAAGGTTTCACTTATGAGTAATAATCTGTTTCAGTATATTGATGATCATCGTGAAGAACTGCTGGCTCTTGGCGAAACGCTGTTTGCCTGTCCGGAGCTCGGATTTAAGGAATTTAAAACGGCGGCACATCTGAAAGAATGGCTTGCAGGACATGATATCAAAGTTGAACAGGAATTCGATATTACTGGTTTTTCAGTATCGATTGGTGAAGGCAGTCCGCATATCGGGATTATTGCTGAATTAGATGCGATCCCGACACCGGGACATCCATGTGCAGATCCAGAGACCGGTGCTGCACACGCATGTGGGCATTCCACGCAGCTTGTGATCGCAGTGGGTGCACTGACGGCGCTGAAGGAAACCATGAAGGAGCTTCCGGGAAAAGTGACAGTTTTCTTTACACCGGCAGAAGAATTCACGGATATTGAATACCGCAAAGGGCTGGTGAAGGAAGGAAAGATACGATACTGTTCCGGAAAACAGAACATGCTTGCGGAACACCTGTTTGATGATCCGGATGTTATACTTCATTTCCATGCGATGGGCAGTTCCGGATATCGCTTCAGTGTCGGATCTGTATTAAGCGGATTTATATACAAGAAAATCACCTTCATCGGAAAGGCGAGTCATGCGGCCGCTTTGCCGGATAAGGGAATCAATGCCCTGAATGAGTGCGCGCTGTTTCTCAATGCGGTTAACATGCTGAGAGAAACCTTTCGGGATCAGGATGTAGTCAGGGTCCATGGCATGATCGCTTATGGGGGCAATACGGTAAATTCGATTCCGGATAAAGTGATTTATGAATGCTATGTTCGCTCTGTTAATCCGGATGTTGTGATCGATCTGAATCGCAGAGTTACCAATGCGGCAGAATGCTGTGCGGCTGCGATCGGCGGCAGTGTGATAGTAGAAGATACACCAGGCTATCTGCCGCTCCATCAGGATGAAACACTGAATAAAGTGGTGTATGAACATATGCTAGAGTTTGCGGAACCAAACCAGATCCATCATGAGGGGACAAGCCCGGCGGCGGGTGATGTCGGCGATGTCAGTATGTTCAAACCGGTTATCCAGTTTGGATATAATGGATTTACCGGAGCAATCCATGGCAAGGATCTTGCGATCAGTGATCCGGAAGAGATTTATATTGTACAGTCCAAGCTGCTGGCATCAATTGTCGCAGATCTTCTGGAACATCCGGAAAAGGTCGAAGAAGTGAAAAAGAATTTTGTTCCTCACATGACATATGAGGAATATATGAATTATCTGAACGGGTAAAACTGCCTGAGGAGGTAGACAATAGTGGACAACAAACAGGAAAGCTGGAAGGATGTTTTCTCGGTACCGGCAATTGTGGCCATTATCGGCGCTGTTATTCTGTTAGCAGGAACCTTTATGGAAGTGGGAAGGTTCAGCCTGTTTGGTTTAAACTACCCGTTTGATCTGCACGATCTTTCTCTGGATCGGCAGGTGATGATTACACGCATACTTTGTCTGCTGGCAATTGCGGTAATCGTGATTCCGAAAATACCGAAAGTTGGATACAGTGTGTGTGGAGCCGTCTTCTTTGCACTGTTTGTGCCGAAAGCAATGCGGGCGCTGAATGAGTACAAAAAGGCGAAAGATCTGCTTCAGGCTTCTGGGCTGGACAGTTTCTTTAAGCCGGAAGATTATTTCAAACTCTCCGCCGGGTACTACATGCTTATTGTTGGCACATTGATCATGATAGGAATGACTGCCTATTATCTGATCCGGTTCTTTGTGCCGAACGATAATTCACAGTAGAAAAAGCAGTGAAGCTGAGCAGTGATCAGCTGATATGATCCCGCTGCAGCCTCACTGCTTTTATGATTTTTGAAATTAACTGAGTATTTAATGTTTCTCAGTGAATGCAAAATAATTTACATCCTGGTTTTGAAACGATTCTTCAAACAACCGTTACTGTATTTCAATTGCCTCACTATTATGGAGACTCCAGGCAAAAGCGGATACCGTGATGCCGGGTTTCAGTATCTGGAGTGCTCTGCGGTAGATCCTGAGCTGATTGCTGTAACGCCTGCGTATTTCTTCCATGGGCGCAGCATCGGTTTTGAAATCAATCAGCAGGATCTCATCATCTCCAAATGCTACAAAGTCCATGATACCCATTAGCCTGGTCCCTTTTTCCTGATCTTCCGCATAGAACGGCATTTCCTTTCGGATTCTCATTGTTAATGCGTTCTGATATTGTGCGGAATTCCCAAAAGCCAGAATATGAGTAACATCAGTCTCGCTCAATATACCGGAAGAAAAATCGTCTTTGTTCCAGTGGCGGT
>JAEEPV010000212.1 GCA_016284975.1 Solobacterium sp. | reverse complement strand
GCCCGTACGGCATATGAAGACGCGCTGGAAACACTGGACAGTAATGCCTATAAAGAAGCAGCTGAAAAGTATGAAGCGGCTCTTGCAGAGCAGAAAGAATTCATGAACCAGGAAGAAGCCGCAAAACAGGAACTGCAGACCGTGATCAATACCCTTGAACAGCTGCAGGAAACCAAGCGGAATGCAGATGCGGCAGTCGCGGAAAAAGAATGCGAAGTCCATGCGGCAAAAGAAACCCTGAGTCAGGCAATGGCAGCGCTTATAGAAGCCAGAAAAGCAGCCAGTACCGCAGAATCGGATAACGCCAGCCTGAAGGCGAAAGTTGCAGAAGCGGAACAGGCGGTAAGAGACGCTGCCGCCGCAAAAGAAGAAGCGGAACGAGAACTGGAAGAAGTAAAGCAGGGTAACGGCCAGACCGATTATGATGCCCTGATCGCAGAAGCGCAGGAAAACGTGAATACTTCGAAGGCAAACCTGCAGGCGATCCAGAACCAGATCGATGTCGGAGCGTATGCATTCTTCGCACAGCAGGGAGATTACGCAGCCTGCAGTATTATCAGTGGAGATTACAGTAGTGGAATACTGCGCAGAAATCCGAAAGTTGATTATGAAACTCTGGCAAGCTATACCAACCCGGGTGATCCAAAGAGTGCCGTTTCTCTGGAAAACGTCCTGCGGTCACTGAAACTGATTGAACAGGTAAACGAAAAACGGGCAGAAGAGAATCAGGCAGAACATCAGTATCAGGGAAATCTTGAACCCTATAAGATTACAAATTCCATGATGGCGGTATCCATGTTGTCGGCGAATTACTCCCAGAAAAACGGTATGCAGCATCCATCCACATTCAGAACTTCAGAAAATCTTGCCAGCAGAGGAGAAGGCTATGCGGTAAACGCATGGTATGGTGAACGAAATCTGTTCTGGAAAGACCCTGCTCTCGGCGAACAGTACAAGAAGATGAGTGCCTATCAGTTATATGTTTCTAATCCTGCTCTTTACATGAGTGTTGGCCATTATCTGAATATCGTAAGCACTGATAAATATATCGGTATCGCAATAGCCGGAAATAACGGCATGACCGCAATGAATACCGCCTCTGGTCTCCATACTGGAGAGAAAGCCTATACCGTCGAAGAATACCGTGCATTATTTACGGCATACTATAACGAACTGATGAGCGCAAAAGAAGCTGCAGAAGCAGAACTTGCACAGGCAGAAAGCGCTCTGGAAAAAGCGAAAGCAGATAAAGAAAACGGAGGCATTAATCGGACAGCTCTTGCGGAAGCACAGGCACGCGTTGATCAGGCACAGGAAAATCTGAATGCCGCCAATGCAGTACTGAGCAGCGCAAATCTTGAACTGAAGGATTCGGAAACGATTCTCGCTGAGGCAGAACTGCGTGTGCAGACTCTTGAAGAAGATACTGCTGGCAAAGAAGCGATCGTCGCAAGTGCAGAGAGCGCATTACAGACCGAAATGGACAATGCAGAAACGATTGCCTCTGAAATTGCTTCTGCAGAAGAAACAAAGACGGAGAAAGAAACAGCCGTCACGGCCGCCTCTGAAGCAGTTGCAGCAGCGGATGAAAAGACAGCTGCAGCCAAGCAGGCAATGGATGCTGAAAAAGCTGCGCTGGATGAACAGATCCAGGAGAAAGCAGACGCTGTTACGGCTGCAGAAAACAGCACCATCGCTGAAGAAGCAGAACAGGAAGCACTGGCCCAGTATCAGGCAAAGCTTGAAACGGCAGAAGAAGAAAAAACGGACGCTGTCGAAGCCGCCAATACTGCGTTTGAAGAACGAAAAGCTGCAGCGGCATCTGAAAAGAAAGCATCTGTATCCGAAGCAGAAGCCGAAAAGCAGTCTGCAGAAGCCTCCGCAAAAGAGACGGCAGAGAACGATAAAGCCAATGTTGATGCGTCTTTAAAGCAGGCAGAAACCGAAAAAACGAATACGGTTGATCAGGCATGGGCTAAGAAAGAATCTGAAGACAAAACAGCGGAGGATTCGAAGAACTCTGCTTATGAAACGTTGGAAAAACAACAGAACATTGCAGTTGAGGATGCTGCTCGTCCTGTAATCGCTGCTGAAGCAGATGTTCGAAAGACGGAAGAAACAATTCGAACTGCTGAAGCAGATGTACGTACCGCAGAAGCAGCTGTTCGACAGCAGGAGGCTCTTTTCAGCAGTGTTGAAGAAACACATCGGACTTATGAAACAGCAGAGAACAACGCAGAGAACGCCCGTGCGGCCTGTCAGGAAGCGGAACAGCGCTACAGCGAACTGACCAATTCGGAAGATTCTGAAAATGCTGTCGCATTTGTCATCCAATAAAAACTTGAAATGCAGTGCAGGGAAACTTCTAAGAAGCTTCCCTGCACAGCGCCTATTCAAAGTATCTGAAACAGCCATCAACAGAGTACAATACAGGTGAAAAGAAAAAATTATGGTTAATTGGAATATGATCAAGAAAAAGCTTGTAATCATTCTTGCAGGAGTACTGCTGGCCGGATGCCATATCAGCACCTCTGATGAAATAAAAACAGAAGAACCTGCACCAGAGGAACCGGAAGCAGCAGTATCTGAGAATGCAGAACCTTCGGAAGAAACAAAGGGGAGAATCGTCAGTATAAATCCCACTCTTTCCATTACGGAACGGATTGATTTTTCTGATTCTTCTTCCAGGAAAACATCGACCGCAAAACCGTCCGGAAACAATACCTCTTCATCTGCTGTTTATTCACCGGACAGCTCCAAGGCTTCCTTTTCACCCGGGAGCTATACAAACAATACCTATACACCGGCACAGTATGATGAAGAACAGGCAAAAGCCGATGCGATTGCCAGAATCTCGGAACTTGCCGGATTTAACGTAGATCCAAATGATGTAACTATTTCCAGCTATACCGAAAACGGTATGACTTATACGACTTATAATTACAGCTATTCCTATACTCCGTCCGAAGCTGAGATTGCTCAGATGATTCCGGAAGAACCGGCAGCGATTCAAAATCCACAGCCGGAAGTTCCGTCCGAACCGGAAGTACAGCCGGAACCGGCACCAGAGAATTCCGAAGAAGGATCGGAATAGTTTTGAGTATTTTAACAATATAAAAATCATAATCATGAAAGAAACCAAGAACGTTCAGCAGGAGGATTTTTGTGATTCATTTTGACATGTATAGAAATCTGACAGCTGAAACGATCATTTCAATGTATGAAAACAAAATTCGGTTCTCGGCACTGTCTTATGTAAAAAATCACGATGCTGCAGAGATGATAACCGAACGTGTGATTGAAGCGATTCGTGCAGCTGAAACGAAACACGAACAATTTGAAGATCTCGATCTGTTTGTTGCGAAAAAGGTCAGAGAATTCTCCCTGCAGTACATGATCGATCAGATTATATGGAATGAGGAAAAGATCGCGAACAAAACACTTTCCTGAAGGAGGAAACTATGATTCAAAAATCATTAACGATATTACTGGTGGTTCTGCTTTCCGGCTGCGGTCTGATGGAACGCATCCGACCGGCAGAAGAAACACCAGAATCAACACCAGTACCAACACCTGCTGTTGATCCGCAGGCAGAAAAAGAAGCCCGTATCTATCAGAGCATGCACAGCGAAGAGATTCAGAAACTGACCGAACAGATTACGGAAAAGCCTTCGGCAGAAGCCTATGGTAAACGAGGCGATGCCTATTATGCCATTGCCAAGGCAGAAGACTTTTATGATGCCTACGTCAGTGCCCGCAAAGACTATGAGATGGTTTATTTCTTTGGTGCTTCTCTGGAAGATTATAAGAATAATCTGGCGGGCTGTTATCAGGCAGAAGCAGATAAAGCAGCAGAGGAAAAGAACCTTGATTTACAGTCGGACTGGCTGGAACGGATGAGCATTCTTTCCCCCAGCAAACACACTTCCCAGATACTGCTTGGCATTTATCAGGAAATAGACAAAGAGAATGCAAATCAGGAAAACAGACATGATTACTATGACGATGAAGGCAACCTGGATGGCTATCTGATCACCAAATATGATGAAAACGGAAAAGCCTTCGAAATGAACACATATAACAATGATGATGAACTGGTTGATACCTTTACCGGATTTGAATATGACGATAACGGCCTTTCCGTAATAAACGGTCTCTGTGACATGGATCTGAAATTCACCGTATTTCAGAAATACGAACGGGATGAATACGGAATCCAGAGAGGTCTGGTCGTCTGTGATCTTAAGACCGGAAAAGAACTGGAACGAACAGAGATCGAGTATGACGAACTGGGCAGACCCTCTGGTTTCAGTCTGATCAATCTGCAGTCCGGAAAAGTATCACAGACAACCGAGTATCTGTATGATGCGGAAAGTATATGCACGGGTGCCGATGTATATGACGGAGAAGGAAATCTGATCACGCATCTTGACTTTACTGAGGAAAAACAATGATGGAAGAGCTTCAGCAAAAAGACTGGAATGAAGAGCTTCTTGTCAGACTGGTAACACAGGCAAGAGAAGGCGATAACAGTGCAGCGACAGAACTGATCCGGCACTACGACAAAAAACTCTTTTTCATTGCGCGCTCTTATGCAAAAAACGACTATGACGCAAAAGATATCGTTCAAAACGTCTGGATCAAGGCACTGAAGAATCTGTCGAGTCTGGAAGACGAAACAAAGTTTGAAGCATGGCTTGCAATGATCGCAAGAAATGAATCGATCAGCTTTGTGACATCGGCTGCTCAGAAAAACAGCACCATGTTCTCGGATCTGGATAATACAGAAGACGGGCTGGTCTATGACGTAGCAGATGAGCGGATCTCAAGCAGGCCGGATCTGGTATACAGTGATGAAGCCAGAAGAGAGATCATTCTGAATATCTTAGACACGCTGCCGGAAAACCAGCGGCTCGTAACAACGATGTACTTCTACGATCATATGTCGCTCAAAGATATCGCAGAAGAACTTGGTGTTCCGATGTCTACGGTTACCGGCCGGTTTCAGCATGCGAAAAACGCAATCAAACAGGCGGTCAGTGATCTGCAGAACAAAGAGGGCATCAAGCTCTATGGCATGGCTCCGCTGCCTTACTTCATTTACCTTATGCAGGTCGAATTCGGTTCCGGCTGGCTTCCCTCTACCATACACACACTTTCCACCTGCCCTGCCGCAATCCACGCCACCGCTCCAGAGCTTGCTCAGATCCTCTGTACTGCCGGAAATACCAATCTCCTGAATACGGCTGTTAATACAGCAGCCACAGTTTCAACCCATGCTCAGGAGATCTCTTCTAAGGCAGGCGGAACTGCCGTGACTGCCGGTGCGGCTGCCAAAGCGATATCCGCAGTCACTGCCGCTTCCGAAGAAACAGCAGCCATCGCTGCAGAAACGGTTATTGGCAATACCACAGCTGTCACTGCCGAAACTATTGCCGCGGCCAGTGCAGAAACCACAGCTGCAGCTTCTGCTTCAGCCACAACAGCAGGAGCCGGTGCAGCAGCAAGTACCGTATTGTCTGCGCCTTCTGCGGCTGCCACAGCCGGAGTGACTGTCGGAAAGATCGTTGCTCCGATCGTTGTTGTCACTGTAATCGGAACCGGAGCTGTTGTTCTTCCAGGTGTGATCGCATCCCTGACACAGCCCAAAGAAGTAAACATATATGAATATATAAATGTAAGCTTTGGAGGCTATAACGGATATGGATCCGGAGCAGTATCGTTTCGTGATACCGGTGATGCAGCACTGAATGAATTGCTGAATTCCGGAACCTGTTTGTTCAATGATGACGGTCACTACGTGAATGGTCTGCCTGCATCAGTATCCTGTACATTTGATGCGGCAGCCGCAGAAGAAGCCGGATACATTATGCATGATTATTCCGGAGATTATATTGTTGAAGGACTGCAAACCCTTATCGATCTGGATCTGTTCGAAGGAGTATCCGTAGAATGGGTTACCGATGAAGAAGAACATACTGCAGAAATGGTACTGAATGAACCTGCAGATCCGGAAGGAATCGAGATCGACCGTGTCATTATCAGTCAGGATGATAACGGAAACGCCATCGTTCATGCCTATGTCTCCAACGAAGAAATGCTGGAAAAGGGATTTCAGGCACTGGGCGGTATCTATGACAAAAAGTTCTCGCTTGGAAGAATTCCGGATACGTACCAGGATCTTCGAAAAGCCTGTACTGCAGGTGGAGGCATCTGGGACGGGGAGAATCACTCCTGTCAGGAACGGCCTAGACAAGTCGTTCAGGCAGAAACACAGCCCGTACAGCAGGATAACGGAATCATGGGTCTGGCACAGAGCTATGTAGGCCGAACCGGACTGTGTGATCACATCGCATGGCAGTTTATCTGGGATCTGTATGGAGTCGATATCACTGGATATCAGAATACCTATGCGGTTGGTGATCTTCAGCCAGGAGATCTGGTGCTCTATTACGACGATGCCGGAACATGGAGGCACGTCTCAACGTATCTCGGCAACGGAATGGTACTTGCTGGAAATTACCTTGACGGTACTGCTCATATCGTTGGAATCAATCAGTCCTACTACACAACCAAATCCTTCCTAAGAGTTGCACGCTGAATCAGGATACTTAAATCAGTCTGACCCAATCATCAGACTGATTTTTCTTTCTTTGCAATGTAAAAATCCGGACTCATATGAGTCTGGATCATCGTTTGTTCATCGTGCCAGGAAACTGGACAGCTGGAACATGTAAGTTTCCCAGTTCAGCATAATCGTCAGCAACAGATCCCATATCAGAAGGACAAAGGATACACCCGCTACACATCTCATTTCATCTCGGTTATCTTTCATGTCATTCACCAGAGAGCAATAATGCTTGTACCGGAGAGCCGGTCGTTCCAGACATAGGACTGAGAGTTCCAGAGATGCGATGCACTCTGCCAGTATTTCCCGCCGATCGGATCATATACCATCGTTTTGCCGTTATCATAGCCGGTAGCGAGAACTGCGTGGGTGCCGCCGCCATAATAGATATGACAGGCTACGATCGCCCCGGACTGCAATGCGGAAGCGAAGGAATCATAATCGTACATTCCCTGTGCAGAAATTCCTGCATACGCTGCCACATCATACCAGCAGAGGTCACTGCCACCATGCCCGTAATAGTTATCGAAGTTTCCGGTGTCATACAGGTAATACCCCATATCAGTCGGCGATACATTAATGCCGTACGCGGACAGCAGCATCGCTGCAGCAGTCGGCACACAGCCGTTGCTCTGCATGTTGCCGGAGCCAATGACGATGTATGGGTTGCTGTACTGCCCATACCACCGCATCCACTTTGGTTCGCAATACGTGAATTCTTCACTGAGCATATAATTGCCGACGGACGGAATCCGATCTGTAATGCCCGTTTCTGCGGTCTTGTCTTTTGCAGAAACTGCTTTTTCTTCTGCATTGTCAACGATAATAATCGGATGACTTACCTTTGGCTCGTTTTTTGGTGATTCTGCGAAAACAGGTACTGTCCCCGAAGTAAGAAGTAATACGCTGCTGCATACAGCAATCATTGTGTTTTTCATTTTATTTCTCCTATTTTTTTCTTTTCTTTAGTTTTCTTTGACAGTACTGTCTGCCGGAATTATCAGATATCGGTCAGGACTGTACTGTGCGGTTTAGACAGCCGCCAGTCTGCGCATGACTGGTTCTGTCTGTTACTGTGTCAGGACTGGTATTCATTCCCGGGGTTTACCATCCTTTCACTATAAAGACTGGGGAATGAATCGGGTTTAAACACAAAAAAAAAGAAAAAAATTCGAAAGTTTGAAGAGATTATTTAATTAAAGGCTAAGAGTATATCAGAGGGAGCGGATTCGAAAAGCTCGATATAATACATCGCACAATTGACACCATATATGACACCATTTTATGATTAGAAAGGATTAATAATGATGTCCAAATGGGATAAGCTTCTTTCCAGAATACTATCTTTGGATAATGAACTGCGGTTTCAGGAATTAAAGAAGGTTCTTGAATACTATGGATGAAATGAACTCACCGCGTGGAGGGAGCAGTCATTGTACATTCCGAAAAAAGGGGAAACTCCCGATTACTGTTCCACGACACGAGCCGATTAAAAAGGTCTATGTGATGATGATTAAAACTGTTATAGAGGAGGAGATGAATCATGAAGACAATTAATTACTACATGACTCTTCCGTATCGCCTTGAAATTGTACCTGATCCGGATGAAGGCGGTTATGTTGCGAGTTATCCAGATTTGCCCGGATGTATCACCGCTGGAGATACCATGGAGAAAACGCTGACTAATGCTGAGGATGCCAAAAAAGCATGGCTTGAAGCAGCGATTGAAAGCAATATTGATATAAATGAACCGGATGATATAAAAAACTATTCCGGGCAGTTCAAACTTCGCATACCAAAAAGCCTTCATAAATCACTTGTTGAACATGCAAAAAAAGAAGGTATTTCAATGAATCAGTACTGCATGTATCTACTTGCAAAAAACGATGGAATCAGACTTCCCAAGTAATCTCAATCTCATTCAATCTTCCAAGGCGGAAGGGCATTTGCGAGCTTTGTGATAAGCCAGAGTGAATTACAACGGAATATATCATTGCAGTCATGAAAAACAGAATCCTCACGATTGGATCCTGTTCCTTTTCTTTCTTTGACTTATCGATCTTCGTCTTCCGGCAAATAGAAGATCTGTTCATCATCTTTGGATAACAGATAATTACCCCGGGCATAGCTTGCAACGTAATCCGGATCTTCCAGCTTTGCACGCTCCCTGGTCAGATATTCATTCTCATCGAGTACTTCCTGGTACTTCTCTTCCACAACAGCCAGCTGCCGCTTCAGAGAAATCGTTGTATAGACTTCCAGAAAAACCCGGTACAGCAGATATACCGAAACACCGATCAGGACAAAACAGACCAGCTTCAAAAACGGCGTCATCTTCTTTTTCACCGGTTTCTTCTTTCCTGGCTTATCCACTTTTTTCCGTTTTACCGTTTTCTCTGACATATGATTCCTGCAACTTCATTCTATTACAGAT
>JAEEPV010000211.1 GCA_016284975.1 Solobacterium sp. | reverse complement strand
GGAACAGCGAAGACATGAACCGTATAGTTTCCTTCACCGCAGTCGAAAACCGCAGTGCCGTCCTGATCCGTTTCTTTCATCTGACAGGCCGCATCTGAACAAAACTGCACTCTGGCACTCTGTACAGGCGTTTCTGATTCATCACAGACGATAACGCGGTATTCTTTTGCCGATTCGTTATTCTTCCCCATTTCCGTCTTCTTTGTGTCTCTGTCAAAGAGCAGTCTGTTCGGATTGCTCTCTTCAATCGCCTTAAGCCGGATTATCCATCGTTTGATACACCCTCTGTCAATAAACGACTTGAATGTTCCCTCGCGGTAGCGATCCGCCCGAACAGCGCCCATCAGCAAGGCCATGACGCACTGTGCATCAAGACTTAGGATATCCGCATTCTGCATACTCTCAGCCCTCCACTCAATTCCATTGCGTTCAAGAATCTCACGGTAGGAGTCCAGCTTCAGATCCGGAAAGTTCTTTTCAATGTTCAGAATCTCTTTTATGACTTTTTTTGATCCTTCACTATAACGAATAAAAGGCAATTGATAAGGCTGTTCTTCTGATCCGTCATTCCCGGGATCGACAATCCACTCTCCGGAAGATTCCTTCTCCAGTTCCGGCAGACAGGCAATCAATGTTTCGAACACAGCGACACCTCTTTTATGCATATTGCAATTGGAATAATACACATGTTCCAAAAAGACAGATCCGTTCATTGCTGATTACTTACTATATTTAGCAACAACCCGCAAACTTCTCTCTCGGACAGCAGGCTGTTTTACTTCTTCTGTTCCGGTAGTTTTGAGATGAAATCGGATTGTTTGGTAAGCTCTTTATTTAAATACTTTATCCCATATTGTTCTACGAGCGTCGGCTCATCGGAATACAGGTTTACGCCCAGTCCCAGCCGATTTCCTTCGATTTCAGCACCAAGTGACGCAAGAATCGTCGGAAAGTCGTCAAACGTACTGTACTGACGAACAGCATGATTATTCCGGGTTAAAGCAGAATTGATATAAACGGTATAAACTTTCCGCTGATATGAAGGATCTACATCCTTACAGAAATCAGAGTCCATGGTAAGATGATCGCCGCTGATTACAATTGTGGTATTCTCATAAAAATCCTGTTTTTTACACCACTCCAGAAATTCTGCTGTCCGCTTATCGGTACACAATGTCACATTCCACAGCTGATCCTGATAAATACTGGGGCAATCGACACATACGTAACCATCTTCGTGATGGGTATCTTCTGTAAGAATCATAAAATTAAACAACTGTCCGGATTGGGCAAGCTCTGTAATTTTCTCTTTTGAATATTCAAATAGCTTCGCATCTTCATAACCCCAGAACTCAAAATAATCTTCCGGGATCAGCTTTTTTTCTTTCGCATATATATAGTCTATGAAGTGGTAATTCCCATGACTTGTATAAAAGTCTCGCTTTCCGGCATATGACATATCGGATCCATGGGAAAAATAATTTACATATCCTTCCTGTTCAAGGATATCTCCCAGTGTCACGAGATTTTTCAGTAATGTATTGGAATTGTCGACATGATTTGTACTGATGTTTCCTTTGATCGGAATACCTGCCGAGCGTGCAGCAAGTCCTCCTACAGTCCATGTGGTTCCGGCAGGAGTTACTGCGCCATTCAGGGTCATGTGATTCCCGAAGTCTTCATTGGACAATGCGGTTTCTGTGAGATTCGGTATCAGATTTTCCGGGAATGCACCGCCGCTTTCAGCATCACTGAATGTGACCTCCAGAGATTCGACATAAACGTGAATCAGATTACGCTTTTTCTCTGGAAACTTTATTTCAACGGACGCCGGATTGACATAATGCGCATCATAGAAATCCGTATGCATGAATAATCCCGGCAGGTAAGTGTATTCGCTGAGTCTGACAAATAAAACAACCAGACAGATAAAAAACAGGGAGAAACCGGTAACGGATAGGATTACGTTCTGCTTTTTTTTATCCCTCTTTCGCAAGAACAGGATCAGAATCAGAACGATCGCCGCAGCCGGCAAAAGCGAAGAAGCAGCCCCTTTTTCCAGCAAATGATTCCCCACCCCTTCAACAGGAGAAGTCATCGAAAAATAAAGCTGATCCAGATCCAGGTGCGGCCAGTGTCCATAACCCCACAGCGAAAAGAACACACAGACCAGACCAATGTAAAAGATCAGCCATGACAGAACCGTTTTCACATTCTTCATTCGTTATGCGTTTTCCCTTCTGTACGCTTTACAATCAGTCTGTAAATGCTGTATTCAATCACACATAGGAGAAATGCTGCAGAAAGATATAGTACCGCAAGTAATCCGGGAGAATTCGGCAAAAATGACAGCATGGAAAAATCACCAGGTTTGAGATAGAAGAAATGCGCTTCCCGAATCGTGTTATTCAGATAGATTCCCGGGAAAGCCATTATTGCAAGCATGATTGCCAGATAAATGACACCGCGGAACTTCGGCCGCATTCCGTGAACAAACATCATATAGAACATGCCCACAACAGGCATCAAATGCTCACCCCAGTACTGATAGTAGCGAAAATAACGAGGCCCACAGTTTGAGATAACTGCAGGAACCAGCATCGCAAGCGGACTGAAGCTTAAAACCAGGAAGAAATCCAGATGAAAAAGCTCTTCCGATT
>JAEEPV010000210.1 GCA_016284975.1 Solobacterium sp. | reverse complement strand
GACCGTAACGATGTCATGGCTTACGATATAGACCGCACCAAATACCAGTCCGATCACAAACGCATACCCGGCCTGAACCAGAACATTGATCAATGACATACCGGCGATGTTCGTCAGATGCAGAACCCCGAACAGCAGTGCTGTCAGGATCAGGGTTTCCATCGGTTTTCTTCCGCTCTGTTCCATTTTGGAAACCGCAATTCCGCGAAAGATTGTTTCTTCAAACATTGCCGGCGCAAGTCCCTTAAATACTGCGGAAACCATGCCCGCAGCAGATGCCAGCTGTCCTTTGGTCAGCAGGTTATAAACCACGTTCCAGAGCACAAAGATCAGGGCCGGAAGTCCGATCGGAATTCCCGTAAAGAATTTCTCTTTGGAAAACAGATCACGGAAGGCATACAGCAGAACGCCTGCGACAAGGATCCGGCCGAACACATTGGTAAAATTCTGCGGAATACCGACCATACTGCCGACGACCATGATGCACAGTACACAGAAAAACGAAACGATATAAATAATACCTGTATAAAGAAGCGGATGCTTGATACTGAAATCCGTTTTATCCGCTGTTTTTGCTTTTCCCATCTGTTATCCCTCCCATACGAATTAATCAGAAAAGAGCGATCCCTTTGCGGCAGAAATCGCTCTCAGGGTTTATTTCACCGCGTCCTTTAATGCCTTTGCGGCTTTGAAGGAAGGCGACTTGGACTCCGGAATCTGAATCTTCTCTCTTGTCTTTGGATTGATGCCGGTGCGTGCAGGTCTTGTCTTGACCTCAAACTTTCCGAATCCGCTGATCGACATTTCCCCGCCGTCTTTCAGCGTATCCAGGATCTCTGCGAATACCTCATCAACTGCTTCCGCAGCCTGTTTCTTGTTCAGCTTGGTATTCTCACTGATCCGGTTAATGATGTCTTTCTTTGTCTTGAATAAAATCGTTTTTACCATTCTCTTAATCTCCCTGTTTCTTTCGTGGTTTTCTCCGTTTTACGGTCCCGTACGGTTCCGGTCCGATCAGGTGGCGCAGTTCGGCACCTTTGGCTAAATTGCCTTCCACCTCCAGCTGTCCGTTGACAAACAGTGTGTCTGCCGAAGCTGTTCCGATCGCAATGTTGTACAGATTGTCGATCGTTGTACTGAGCGATACATCCGCTCCGTCATACGTATACGGCTTCATTTCCATGCCGTCTTTTGTGAACTTCACATAGAATGCGCCGGCACCGGGCCCCTCAATATGAATCTCACAGATATTCTGGAAATCTTCCGGCATCTTGGCCAGATATTTCTTTCTCGATTTGTCGAGGTCGCCATACACGACCTCCAGTGCCTCATACGCATCCTTGAAGGTGACATTCGGATCAAATCCGCTTCCGCAGATATCCGTATACATCTTCAGATACGTACGTGCGGATTTCTTCCAGGAGAAATCCTTCCGCATACAGCGGTCGCGAATCTCCTCAAAGACGTCACGCTGGGCAAAATACACTTTGACTGCTTCATCAATGGCCAGAAGGAGTGCCTTAGGATTATAATCCGAAAAACTGAATCCGTCTCCGATTCCGTCAAAATCCGAATACGGACGGATCGTATCTTTCAGTCCTCCGGTCTCATGTACGATCGGCACGGTTCCATAACGCATGGCCATCATCTGAGAAAGACCGCATGGTTCAAACGCTGACGGCATCAGATAGAAATCTGCGCCGGCAAAGATCTTCGCGGCCATGTCTTCCGTATACTGATCCGAGAATCCAAACTGCCCCTGATAGCTGTAGGTGCAGGTGCTGAAATAATCGACATACCGCTGTTCTCCCTGTCCGAATATGATCAGCTGAATTCCCTTGCGCATCAGTACCGGCAGTAGCTGCTGGATCAGATCGATGCCCTTCTGATCGACGAGACGGGCAACGACCGCAAACAGCGGCCAGGCAGGTTCTTTCCGAAGACCGAAGGCTTCCTGGATGTATTCCTTGCACTCTTCCTTACCGCTTTTGATGTTGGCAGAGAACGTACTCGGAATACGCGGGTCTTTGCTCGGATCATAATGATCCGGATCAATCCCGTTCAGAATTCCGTACATCTTGGGTTCTACGATATCGCAGACGCCCTCAAGACCCTTGCCGAACTGAGGAGAATGCAGCTCCTTGGCATACTGCGGTGATACCGTGGATACCGCATCCGCCATTAACATCGCTCCCTTCATCAGGTTCACGTCATGACGGCCTTCATACTCATAGCCAAGACCACCCTGGTACCATCCCGGATCCAGTGCGAAGGTCGTTGTCAGTTCAGAAGCACCGAACTGCCCCTGATAGGCAATGTTGTGAATCGTGAATACCGTACGGATGTTCCGGTAGTCGGGACGTTTTGCCTGATCATCTTTCAGATAGATGATGGAAAGTGCGGTTTCCCAGTCATTGCAGTGAAGGATATCCGGTACGAAATCAATCTCTTCCATGACATCGATTACCGCTTTGGAAAACCAGGCAAAGCGGAACCGGTCATCATCATAGCCATACAGCCGGTCCCGATAGAACAGCTGTTCATTGTCGATGAACCAGACCGGAACCCCGGACAGACTCCCCTTCAAGAGACCGCAGTACAGGGTTGCGGCTCCTAATCGGATCTTCAGCTCTTTTACAAGCTTTACTTCATCCGCAAAGCGTTCTTTCACGCATTTGTAGTACGGGGTAATGATCACGGTATCCGTTTTCAGCTTTTTCAGTGCAGGCGGCAGAGAAAAAGCAACATCCGCAAGTCCTCCGGATTTGGAGAACGGTGCGCACTCACTCGTGACAAACAGAACTTTCATAAAGGATTCTCCTCATTTACAGTCTTCAAAATAGCTGATGATTTGAAATTATCAGAAATCTGACATCAGTGCTTTCGCTGCTGTTTTCATTATATAAGAAGTAGCTGCTGCTTTACGTGAAAAAAACGAGTACCGCTGGTATTCTTCCGGTACCCGTCTGCTAATCATTTTTCGTTCCGGTACGGATCGATCGAATGAAGTGTTCCTTCCCCGGCCGGTTCGATCCCGGTTACTTCTGCCTGGGGGTTTTTCGTCTGAAGGAACATCGCAACCCGCTTTGCCTGATCCTTCAGTGCCATTTCCACCGGCAGGTCTCCCTTTGCGGTATGCAGGTCCAGAAACATCTTTCCCCGGGAATCGGAGCGGTAATGGATGGTTTCGATCTCCCCATAGGACAGATCATAGATCTTTCCTTTGGCATATCCCAGCATCCGTTCTTCCAGAAAGAACGCCTGTCCGATCATGACCGCATCGGAGAAATCATCCAGATCTTTCACCTGTTTCAGCTGATGATTCACCGACAGCTTTTCTTTGTAATAGAACACCATGACCGCGAACAATATGATGCCAAACCCGATACCAATGTAGCGCAACACTTCATTGTGACTGGAGGTATACAGAAACGTACAGACAAAGACACCCAGTGCCAGACCGGGAAGTACAAATACATACTTCATGGAAATAAAAGACTGTATATATCGTTTTACCATTATGCGTTGTCCCTCTGTTTCTTCAGCCATGTCACGGCAGCACTTACCATCTCGTCACAGTGATAGTCATAGCAGTGCGTATCTCCCGGTATGATCACCAGCTCACTGTGTTCATACAGCTTTGCCGCATCTTCTGCCACCTTCCCCGGTACGGTTTCATCCGCTTCTCCCTGAATGACCAGCACCGGCCCCTTATAGTTCGGCGCAACCTGTTCCGGGTAAATAGACTGTGCAATCCGGAGATAATTCCCCGACAGTACATGGTCTTCATCCAGCTGTATTGACTCCGGTACCAGATCCTTGTCAAACGTATGTTCCAGCAGGATTCCGTTGCGGGCATCGTCCGGAATCATGACTGCCGGTGACAGTGCGATCAGCCCTTTGAGCTGTTCCCGTTTCATTCCCGCTGCCATCATAACCGTCAGGCCGCCCTGGGAATGCCCGGCAAGATACAGATCCGATACGCCTTCAATCTTGCGTGCATAGTCAATGACCGCAAGCACGTTATCGATCCAGCGGTACAGGTCGTGGTCAAAGAACCTGCCCCCGCTGCGGCCATGGCCATACATTTCTGCCCGCAGCACACCAAACCCTTCGTTCACCAGTGCATCTTTCAGTGCGATCAGGTGCGGCTCTTCCATATGCCCCGTCAGACCATGAATCAGAATCAGCAGCGGTACGTTCCCGTTTTGGTTTTCCGGCAGTTCCAGCTGTGTATTCAGTTTTATGCCGCCGTCTTCAATCCAGAAATTCATATCCAGCTGTAGTCTCCTCCGGTTACCGCAAGGCTCAGCAGAGTAT
>JAEEPV010000209.1 GCA_016284975.1 Solobacterium sp. | reverse complement strand
TGCCTCAACCGGGTAAACCAGGCATTCCTTTGCGGAAGCGAAGATCGAACAGACACCGGCAACTTCACCGCCATAGTACTGAATCGCTTCAATACCGCCCTGTACGGTATAGCCGGTCGTAATCGATGCGGCCAGGATCAGTACATGCTTGCCGCGGATCATCGGAACGATGTTGTCGCGGAACAGCAGCTGGCTACCGGTTGTATGTTCCGGCGTCACGACATAGATCGTGTTGTGCATGTTGATGTTGGAGAAACCGATCTTGGTCAGATCATTTGCCATGCATGCCCCGACAACTTCCGTACCGTCAAGACACAGGATCGTATCGATGATGGTGGAATGCTTGAACTTCATGGTAAGCTGACGTGCAGCTTCTTTCGCTTCGGAAAGACGATGTTTTGTAAAGGTCAGATCAACGTAGTAATTAATATGACTGTGGCTTGTCGCAAAATGCCCTTTCGCAACCCGAAGCTTTAATCCGCCGTTCGGGTTTGGAAACTCCATCAGTTTAATTGCCATAACTACCCTCCTAGAATTGTTATTTCTATTTTAGCAGATTCCTTCCCTGCCGGTTCAGCGGTTTCGGGCAGGCTGTACTGCAGCTTTTAACCGCGGGCCGATCAGGCATACCGCAAGAATCTTCAGCGCGTCCCCGCCGAGAAACGGTACCACGCAGGACAGAAGCGCAGCGTTTAACGGCATTTTC
Source organism: Solobacterium sp. (assembly GCA_016284975.1). GTDB lineage: Bacteria > Bacillota_I > Bacilli_A > Erysipelotrichales > Erysipelotrichaceae > Bulleidia. The sequence continues at coordinate 4,600 of JAEEPV010000209.1, read as the reverse complement.
GTCAGAACGATGAACCAGACAGTACCGATAACATACAGGATCACAGTGCCGATCCCCATGCCAAGCGGCATGGATAACAGGGAATGATCTGCTTTTGCGGAAAACAGCCCGCTGAAGTATGCCAGCGGCAGATATCCTATGAGATAGCCTCCGCTGACCCCGGCCAGTACACCGATTCCTGCCGCATAACCCGCAAATACCGGGACACCGATCATGCCCAGTACGAGATACAGTGCGGTGCAGATCAGTCCTTCCACCGGTCCAAGCACCACCCCAGCCAGCATGACCGCCAGGGTTGCCAGGGAAATGGGAACCATCGTTGTTAACGGAATCGAAATCGGTGCCAGTACGGCGATTACTGCCGTCATCAGTGCACATCTGCTCATTGTTCTGATATCCATAAAATCCTTCTTTTCTGATTTTTACAAACTTATATGAAAAGCCACAGCCGTGGCTTTTCACAGAACACTTTGAATGTATGACGGGATGCGTCTTCTGTCAATCAGACGATCGATTCGAACTCCTGAACGATCTCATCCGAGGGTGCCGGTGTCAGAAGCGATACCACGACATTGACTGCCAGTGCAATCAGAAATGCCGGAAGCAGTTCATAGATATCCAGCAGTCCGCCCAGCGGCCGGACGAGGAACTTCCAGATAAAGATCATTGCGCCGCCGCAGATCATGCCGGCAAGAGCACCAAAGCGGTTGGAGCGCTTCCAGAACAGTGCCAGAAGTACAACCGGTCCAAAGCTCGCGCCGAAGCCGGCCCAGGCAAAGGAAACGATACGGAATACCGAGGAAGTGCTGTCCCAGGCAAAGAATACCCCGATGAGTGCGATAACGGTCAGCGTCAGACGGGATACCCGCAGTGTCTTTTTCGCATCCATTTCCATATGGAATACAGAAGAGAAGAGATCCTTACTGACGGCAGAGCTAGCGGTCAGAAGCTGGGAATCTGCAGTGGACATCGTTGAGGCAAGAATACCGGCAAGTACTACACCTGCAATCAGCGCCGCAAGAAATCCATTCTCTGCCAGAAGCGATGCGAACCGAACAATGACGGTTTCGGAATCAGAGCCTTCCATCGCTGCGATAGCGCCGTTTGCGGAAGCTGCTCTTCCGACAATACCGATGAAGATCGAAACACTCATTGAGATGACGACCCAGATCGTACCGATACGGCGGGAAATGCGAATCTTGTCTTCATCCTGAATGGCCATAAAGCGAAGCAGGATATGCGGCATGCCGAAGTAGCCAAGCCCCCAGGCCATCGTGGAACAGATCGTCAGTAAGGTATAGGGAGAAGCAGAATTGTCGGCGATATTATGAATCCTGGTCAGGCTGAGATAGCCGGCAAGACTCTTCGCGTTGTTCATAACCGCATCCATTCCGCCGGCACTTCTTACGCCAAACATCAGAATGACAACCAGGGCGATCGTCATGATAATCGACTGGATCAGGTCTGTAATACTGACTGCCATGAAGCCGCCCAGCGCGGTATACGTAATAATAACCGCAGCACTGATGATCATCGTGACATGATAGTCGGCCGAAAACAGTGTTGAAAACAGTTTTCCGCAGGCCGCAAAACCGGAAGCGGTATACGGCACAAAGAAGACAACAATGATTAATGCGGATACCAGCGTCAGCGTCTTTTTCGGATCCCGGTAACGGGCAGAGAAGAATTCCGGTACGGTAATGGAGCCGGTCTTTCCGGTGTAAAGACGAAGCTTTCTTGCGACGATGAGCCAGTTGAGATACGTTCCGATCGCAAGTCCGATGGCAGTCCAGGCAGCATCGGCGATGCCGGTGAGATACGCAACACCCGGAAGCCCCATCAGCAGCCAGCTGCTCATGTCGGAAGCTTCTGCACTCATGGCAGCCGCGATCGGGCCGAGCTTTCTGCCGCCGAGATAGAACTCATCGACAGTGTCTGTTTTTCTGGAGAAGCGATAGCCGATATACAGCATGCCTCCCAGGTAGATGACGATTGCGGCAATAATGCCTGTTACGGATGTGGACATAACTCTATTCCCCCTTAAACAAAAATAACCGCCTCCTTCAGAGACGGCAGAACCGCGGTACCACACTGATTGCCGGCAGTGCCGGCCCCTTTTCTCCCTTAACGCAGGCCACGGTTTTCCATACTGTCAGTTCCGGAAAACATCTCCCAGACCGGTTCTCTGCATACAGTGCCACGGATCTTTCACCCTCATCCGTTCGCTTGATGGATATACACAGATACTGTTTCTGTTCTTCGAACTGTTTTTATGATAGCCGTTACATCTGAAACCTGTCAACAGAATTTTCAGAAAAGGACAATCTATTTCTGAAACATTTTTCATTTAAGCGCTGATGACGATATTTGTTCGCTTCTAATCCATATTTCCGATGAAGCGTCTCTTTCCGCAAGTGCTACCATGAAATCAGGTAGATACTATGATCTGTCATTACTGCGGAACGGAAATCAAAGAGAATTCACTGCACTGCCCGAATTGCGGAGCCCCGCTGGATTCCGTCACACAGCAGCTGATCCGTTTTCGGCAAGAGACCGAGTCCATTCCCTCTGCAGAGTCAAAGAAACGACCGGTGCAGCCGGTACGCCATTCCGTGGAACATGCCCTGCGTTCCCACCGCACCCTGATGATCATCGCGATCGGGCTTGCCGGTGCGATTGTGGTCATCCTGCTGCTGTCTTTGTTGTTTTGAAGATCAAAGAATCACAACAATCAGGCGGGGAAGCCCGTCACTTCAGTGATCGGGAGGAATCGCCTTTTATTGCCATTATTTGACGCAAAAATTGCATTAGATATATATAGAATATCTAATGTATGCGTGCTATAATACTCCTAAACAAATATCTATATGAATGATTCCTATACGCGCAAAAAAGGATTGGTTTATAAAAACCAATTCCATATCATTTTCTGTCCGAAATACAGACGTCCCGTCCTCGTTGATGGTGTGGATGAACGCCTGAAAGAGATCCTTTTCTCTACAGCTTCAGAATTCGATGCGTCTATTAAGGCGATGGAAGTAATGCCGGATCATGTTCATCTGTTTGTGGAGTTAGATCCTCGTGTTCCTCTCCATCAGTTCATAAAGGCTCTGAAAGGAAGATCATCCAGGATCCTGCGGGAAGAGTTTCCCTGGTTGAAAAGCCGTATCCCTTCGCTTTGGACCAGAAGCTATTTCTGCTGTACGATCGGTCATATTTCGGAAGATACGATTCGTCGTTATATTGAGGAACAGAAACATGCCTAGATATGAACGTACCGATTCATTTACTCTGACGATTGAAGCAGATATTAAGGATCGTGCATTTATCGAGAAATACTTCCGTGTACTGGATCAGATCTATAACGGATGCCTTGATGTCGCACTGAAGCGACTTCATAAGCTTCAAATGGACCCTGAATACCAGAAGCTTTTAAAGGACAAAACTATCAAAGGACGCAGTAAGAAGATTCATGAGAAGCAGATTGAATATGGTTATACAGAGTATCAGCTTCATGAAAAAGCAGCAGAGATGAAACACCATTTCTCAGATATCGTCGGAATCGATGAATGCCAGAAGCAGGCTACGAAAGCATTTCGCGCTGTAGAAAAGATTCGGTTTCATCAGGCAGACTCTGTGCGGCATCACAGCAGATATGATGACACTTCAGTGGAAGGGAAATCCAAAAATTCTGCATTGAATTATCGGAAAGGTCTTCTGTATATAGGGAAAACCCACCGTTATGAGATCATTATCAAGCCCGATGATGCATACGCACAGGAAGCGATCCGAAATAATCGCTTAAAATATGTCCGGCTATTAAGAAAAACAATACGCGGAAAGACAAGATACTTCGTCCAGCTGGTGTTGAGAGGTACTCCTCCGAGAAAACATGAATATGGTCCGGATACTGTTGTGACTGGCCTTGATGTAGGCGTTTCTACCGTTGCGGAGGTGTCGATAAATCATGTTGAGCTGCATGAACTGGGTCCTGATATTCCTGTAATTGACGCTGAGATCCGAAGAATTAACCGGGCAATGGATCGAAGCAGAAGAGCTTCAAATCCGGAATATTTCAATGAGGATGGAACGATTCGAAAAGGAAGAAAGAAATGGCATTACTCAAACAGATATGCACGGATGCGGAAGAAACGAAAAGAACTGTATCGGAAGCGGGCATTACAGCTGAAAACGGCGCATGAGATGCTTGCCAACGAAATACTTGAAAGAAGTACGACCATTATTTGTGAAACGATGAATTACCGAGCACTGCAGAAGCGATCTAAGAAGACAACCCATAATAGCAGAAACGGCAGATTCAACCGTAAATCAAGATTTGGTAAAGCTCTCGCAAATCATGCGCCATCCATGTTTGAACAGCTGCTTGATCAGAAACTTCATTACATTGGAAAAGAATTGATTCGAACAGATACGGCAAAGATCCGTGCATCTCAGATCAATCATGTAAATGGAGAAGCGATCAAGAAAAATCTAAGTGTACGAAAGTTTGAAATAGATGGGAATATCGTTCAGCGTGATCTATATTCTGCATTTATTACAGGTCATACAGTTTATTCCTCAGAGGATTCATTGAAACCGG
>JAEEPV010000208.1 GCA_016284975.1 Solobacterium sp. | reverse complement strand
TGAAACGCTTCCCACTGTGCTCTCACCGGTTCCTGCATTTCTTCCAGTATCGTTTGAAGTTCCGGATCCGCACTGGTCAGTGCCAGTGCTTCTTCAATTGTTTTTTTCTGGGCTTCATTCATGGTTCCGGATTTCTGACGTTCTTCATCCGGACTGTTGTAGATCGCTCCGCAGACCAGTGTATTGCCACCGACAGATCCGTTCTTTTCAATCAGAATGACACGCCTGCCTTCCTGTGCAAGACAGACAGCAGCCGCAAGTCCACTTCCACCTGCCCCAACGATTACAACATCACTCTGTTCTCTTTCCTCATGAGGTGTTTCCGCTCTGCCGCGGAACAGCCAGCTGTTCCCTCCGGCATCACTGATACAGCCCTTTACCGCAGTCAGAACCGTATAACTGGTTACCGTAGCACCGGTCACGATATCAACATCCAATGACTGGTTCGCAGTGATCTCTTCCGGTATGGAAACCGTCGGATACCGGCCACCGTTTGTTATGACAGTTCCATCCGCATCTTTCAGCGCAGAGCCTACTCCGACGGTTTCATGATCTGAAAGGACCTGTACGGATTCAATTGCGTTATCCTTGATCACGGTCTCAACGGTAATCATATCGTTGTTGCCGAAGATCATCCGTTCATAGGTTCCATCGGCTAATACGGTGTTTTCTTTTTGAATCAAGCCGGCTTGGCCAAGCGCCTGTGCAGCACCATCCAGCACTGCCTGACAGGTAACCGTCGCACCGCTGATCATATCCGCTTTCAATGCGTTATTTTTTCTGATATCTGCAGCTACCGAATTAACCGCTTTGATGCCGTCCTCTTTGAAATGGTCCGGCAGGCTCTCCGGAAAATGCGTTTCCACCTGTACATCTTTTATAACCGAGTCTTCCAGCGTCACTAAGACCGTATAACTGCCTTCCATGCTGAAACCTTCTCCTGTAAACGTTCCGCTGATGCCATCCTTCTCTTTGGTGGCAGATGTACAGCCTGTGCTGATCATCAACAATATGACTGAAATGATCTTCCATGTTTTCTTCATTCTGCTTCATCTCCATATCCAGAAAAGCCGGGTTATTTCAAAGTTCCGAATAACCCAGTTCTTTTTCATATCAACAGTATATATGATTCATCCCTGCCATTTTTCCAAATCCAATTACGGGATCCCCTACGGTCAGCAACGCTCTAATTCTTTCTTCCAGGCTTCTGATCAAACTGTTCCAGCACTTCCTGCATGTCTTTCCGGATGCGTTTCCGGCATTCTGTTTTCAGTTCCTTGGAAATATCGAAATACGCTTCCGCCATTGCCCCTGCAATCGCTCCGATCGTATCGGCATCTCCGCCAAGCGACACTGCATTCCGAACCGTATCTTCAAATGAGATTCCGTCATAGAAACTGCGCAGCGCCTTGGGCAGTGAATCCTGACAGGTTTCTACATGGCAGTGCTGCTGCCGCATTTCTTCAAGTGTCAGCGATACATCATATTCAAATTCTCTTTTTACGTATTCTTCGATCTGCTGTTTTGATGAACCGGTACGGGCAAGATAGATTACCGCTGCTGTACATTCTGCCCCTTTGATACCTTCCGCATGGTTATGGGAAACAGCTGCTGTGGCACGGGCTGATTCTCTTGTACGATCCAGAGAATCATACAGCCATCCTGCAGCGGATACACGCATGGCAGATCCGTTGCCGTAACTGCCATATGGTTTTGGGTCTTTTTCATTCAGCCACTGAATAAACATACCTCCATATCCGGCAAAGGGATAGCGTCTCCCCCATTTCTGCATGGAATGGATACATGCATGTTCGATTTCTGCGGCAGATGCGTTTTCCCCTGCTTTCATCAAAGCTTCTCCGACAGCGATTGTCATGACGGTATCATCTGTCCACTTATTCTGAAAGGTAAATAATTCAAAATCCTTTGTCTTCCCGCCGCGGTCAAATTCAAAGCGGCTTCCAATAATATCTCCTAAGATTGCGCCATACATAATCGATTTTCCCTCCTCATTTCATTCATATGATCCGGATCTGATATCAGCTTACAGTTCCGTTTTATGTATTTGGTCGCCCGAAAAGCGACAAATTCACATTCGAAATGAAAGACCTCCGGTCAGTTTCATGCATGGTACCCCATATGAAAACACTTTCATCAAAAAAGTTCAAAAAAAGGTATTGCAAAAGTATGCGATTGGGTAAATAATGAAGTTCCTCGATGAGGAAAGTCAGATCGGTACAGTTACCGCGAATCCGGTATGCGTCACCAAGGGGTGACGAACTGCCAGATTATCAGATGAGTCCCTGGGTG
>JAEEPV010000207.1 GCA_016284975.1 Solobacterium sp. | reverse complement strand
CTTCTTCAGATTCCAGTGTCTGAATATACCAGGGACGTTCGGTCGCGACGAAGTCTGCATCCGGGACCCATCCGGATCCATCAAGATATTCTCCGGCGATCCATCCGTAAAGACCGGTGGTATGCGGGTCAAGTGTAGAGATTACATATTCGGTCTGCTGTGTGAGATACTCTTCGATCTGCTTTCCTTTTGTATTGTTGGAAAGCATTTCGTCTACTGCACGGCCTACCAGTGTTACGATGTTGACGCGTGTCAGAAGACAGCTGTTATATTCGATTGCCGATTCTCTGGCGTTCAGTTCACCCTGCAGCAGCAGAACTTCTTTTTCTGCTTCATAATAGCGAATGCCGACATAGCCTGCGATTCCGGCCGTAATGATAAAAACGGTCAGTGCTGTTGCGATCGATTTTATGCCGATATGACTTAGTGCTTCTTTCAGACGCCTGTAATAATTCTTCACAGTCTGATCATCTCCAATCGTAATCTGTTTTCTTCAGTATCAATATACACGCCGCTGTGTTTTCAATGTGACAAACCGCAGATGGTCCTGATTGTTAACATGTTTGGTTTCGTAAAAACTGTCTGAATGCTTAATGCCGGGCAGTTTTGAGGGGGCAGGCGCAGTGTGCAAAAGAATCAATGCATTCCGGTTTACGATGCGTCCGTTAAAATCATTAAATACTTTTCTCAGTTACAAAAGAGGCACTTGGAGTAACTTTCCTGAGCAATAAAATTTTTGTATGCAAGGATTAATCCGGAATCTCAATTCGGACGGATGTTCCCTGATCTATCTGCGATTCAATGATCAGATTGCCTTTGCACATCGACTGGAGGCGTTTGGCAATATTCTCCAGTGCAATATGCGGCTCGCCGTTTTCGTCATTTTGAAATCCCGGTCCGGTATCTTTCACCGTGATTTCACTTGCATGGTTCGTTTTTCTTGTGATGATCGTCAGATACATGGGCTCAAGTTCCGGATCAACCCCATATTTAACCGCATTCTCAACAATCGGCTGAAGGGTAAGGGGAGGAATCATAAATGAGGTATGCGGTGTATCAAACGTTACAAAGAGATCTCCTTCAAACCGGACCTGTTCCACCGCAAGATATGCTTTGGTGTGTTCCAGTTCCGAGGTGAAGGGGATTGGAGTATCCTTGGCGATTGCCGCAAAATTCTTGCGCAGATACGTTGTGAAATCGAGGGTGACCTGCTGTGCTTTTTCAGGATTCTGCTGGATCAGGTAATAAATACTTGTCATCGTATTGTAAATGAAATGCGGCCGCATCTGCAGTACGGTGTTCGCTGCCTGAAGCCGGGAGTTTTCATCCTGCTGATGGACAGCTTTTTCGACTTGTGTATAAACAATGAAAAAAAACAGGAGCACAGCACCTAAAGTCGTTCCGAGCGTGATCGTCAATAAACCGAAAGAAACCATCTGAATAATCATGGAAATCATCGGGATCAGAAAGTAGATCATAAAAGCAAGGAAATAACGGGAAGGGAACCGGTCTTTTCTGCGGATCAGGGCGATGATGTTTACAACCATGATCAGCACCGGGGGAATCAGAAGAACAGGATAATAAGGACCGCGGAAATAGTCACCGTTTGGGGTAATGTAATAAATATGTTTGGTGAACTGCGTGAAGATCAAAAGAAGTATATAAATGATCCAGAGTCCGAAAACAGCTTTAAACACATGGCTCGTTCTATAGTTTTCGTTACAGGTATGAAGCATGTATATCGTCAGCATTGGCATCAGCAGCGAAGATAACAGGGAGTGCATGAAAACAGAGAATTTCAAAATCCTTGCATTATCGGAAAACAATACCGAAATTTGACCTACGGTACTGAAGAAAGCATACAGAATCAGGATACTGAAAAAGACGGTAAAAAAGCGACGGGTCTCAAAATCAATATTTCGTGCGACAAGGCACGCAGAAAAACTGATCATGGCAATCACCAGAGCAGCGACGTTAATGGAAAAATTGATTGTATTCAGCAGGTCAGTCATTCTCCAGGCCTCGGACAGGATAGCGCAGGAAAGGAAGTTGTCTGCGTATTGCTTCGACGGAAAGCGGCTTGATCAGAAAACCACACGCGCCGGTTGACCATGCGTCCAGAGAATAGTCCGGAAACGCGGTCAGGAAAATGACGTTTGTACGGGGATAAATGTCAAGAAGTTTCCGACAGAGTTCAATCCCGTTCAAAGAACCGGTTTCAATATCAAGAAACGCAAGATCAATTCGATTTTCCCGGGCAAAGGAAATTACCTGATGCGGACGGGTAAACCCGGTCACGGCTGCGTTGGGAAATGCTTTTTCAAGAATCGGAAGACCGCCTCTCAGAATGATTTTTTCATCATCCACGAGAATCACATTTGGTACTCCTTCCGGGTTTTTGGCCGCATTAAGAAGTTCGGTTACATCAGTTCCAAGGCATTCGGAAAGCCGCATGATCATCATCGCGTCCGGAAGCCGGTTTCCCGATTCCCATCTTGTGACGCTGGAACGGTCTACAAATACCATTTCTGCAAGCTGCTGCTGGGATAGTCCCTTTTCCATACGCAGCCGTTTTAACGTTTCACCAAATGACATGGATAGTTTTTTCCTTAAAATTCATCATATCGAATCACGAAACGCAGAACAAGAAAATGGAGTACATGAATGTGACGTAATGGAACATAACTGCACAACTATACAGGTTGAGCTTTGCGATCGATCAAAAAGACCGTTCACTATCACAACTTCAGGAACGATCTGATTTATGGAACGTAATGATAAGGTCAGTGGAAACTGTTTGCCCAGTTAACCAGAGAATCGTGCCAGATATTGTTTTCCACATCTTTTCGCATCTGATCGGTAATCGGGCCGTTTTTCGCCATCTTGGCAAGAATGACTGCCTGAAGCTGCTCTACGGTCATCTCGGAATACGGGATATCAGGAATCTCGACCGAAGCTTTCGGTTTTGATTCCTTTGATTTTTCCGGTTTGATATTCGTTCTGGAAGGACGGGTCTTTTGAAAATCAGAGTCTGGTTTCCGGAGTGCCGTTTCGTTCGTTTTGGAAACAAAAGCATCGGAAGTCACGGGCTTTGCGGAACATTGTTCTTTGGGCCCCTTCCGGGTGACGGTTTTTCCTGCACGGATTGGGGCAAAGATTTCACCGCTGCAGGCATCCAGTGTGATTTCCAGTGTTCCGTTTGATGCGCTTACTGTCGTGTTTGAGAGCAGTCCGCGATAAGTGCCATCCGGTGTGTTAACTGAGAAAGCTGCAGAATGGTCGTCGTTGTTTACTGCAATGATGAGGGATCCACGCGCATAGGCAAACTGTCGGTTGGTAAGTGTCAACTCCTGATAGCAGCCATAAGAAAGCTCTTCCTGATAATCCCTGTGGATTGCCCCAAGGGCAGCGATCAGTACAGTACATGGATTATCGGTGTAATCATTTTTGTGATCTTCAAGATTAATGTATGGGCGCAGAGAGTCGTCGGACCAGCGTTCTTTTTTTCCTTCAATACCAAACTCACTTCCGTAATAAACGGAAGGGATGCCCGGCAGTGTATAAAGAAGGACATGAACCGGGAAATAGTGCGCCTTGTTTGCAAGTTTGGTATAGATCCGCTCCACGTCGTGGTTGTCAACAAAGTTGTACAGGTGGGTCGCAGAAGTGATCATATTGCCGGTATAGCGAATCGTATGTGCAAGTTCAAAGTAGTTGTGGTCGTTATGACTGCTGTAGAGAGCTTTGTGAACCGCATAGTTTGTGACACTGTGGAGTGTGCTTGCGTTTGCCCACCTGGAATAATCTCCGTGAATGACTTCACCCATAAGCCAGAATTCCGGTTTGACCGAATCGGCGACCCATCTCAGCATTTTCATGAAGTCAAAATCCAGTACATCAGCCGCATCCAGGCGAATGCCGTCTACATCAAATTCACTGACCCAGAAGCGAATCACATCCGCAATATAATCCTTTACTTCCGGATTCCTTTGATTGAGTTTTACCAGCAGATTGAATCCACCCCAGTTATCGTAGCTGAAGCCGTCGTTGTACTCGGTATTTCCCTGAAAATTTACATTGCAGTACCAGTCACGATAGCGTGAATTTTCACGGTTTTCCTGAATGTCTTTGAATGCGAAAAAATCTCTTCCCGTATGATTGAACACACCGTCAAAAATAACCCTCAGGCCGTTGTCGTGACAGGCTTTGACAAATGCCTTCAGATCTTCATTGGCTCCGAGCCGGCTGTCGAGCTTTTTATAATCCGTTGTCTCATATCCGTGTCCGGCTGATTCAAACAGCGGACCGATGTATAAAGCGGTAAATCCAAGCTTTTTCAAGTGATCAATCCAGGGCAGTAACGTGTTCAGCCGATGGACCGGTTCACTGTAATCATTTTGTTTTGGCGCTCCTGTCAGTCCGAGCGGATAAATATGGTAGAAAACTGCTTCATCGTACCATGTCATAGCTTTGACCCCCTGCAGTATTTCAGCCGCATAAAAAAACGGCTGTGATTTTCTGAAAACATGAAATTATTCTATCAATCTGTGCAGAAATAGTTCAATATTCAGAACGAAATGCGCCTGCGGCTATTTTTGCCCTGCAACGTATATGTTTATGTATGGCTTCACAGAAACAGAAACCATATTACAACGGTTTTCAAAACCGGCTGCTGAATCAGAAGGTAAAACACTTGTTTCCCGATTAATGTTTTTTCCAGTACAATGGATTTTTCTTTTAAAATAAATTCAGAAACAGGATTGCCGGAAAGTGAAAGATTCCTGAGAAAACACACTTGCGGCGGCAGCCTGGCATCCGAGTGCGAGTGACTGTTCTGAGTCCATGGGTCTGGAATCTGTAAACCTTGATTTTGATGGGCAGATTTACGATAATGATACTTGTTATTTTATATATATAAAAAAAGGTAAGGGATTATGAAAAAAAGAAGTTTAACGAAATTATTTGCGCTTGTCTTTATTCTGTTTGCAGTAATAACGATCATCATCAACGGAACGATGACGTATGCCGCTCAGAATTCCGCCTACCATGAAGAATGTGTGACGGATCTGAGAAGACTGACAACAAATCTGACCGGACAGATTCAGGGTGAAGGGGAAGAATTTGTTCACCTGAAAAAGTGGTTTAAGGAACATCAGGATCTGGTACAGGTTCCGGTAGATTTCCGTGCGGCTCTGCCGGAAGCTGAGAAAGCTTTTACCCGCTATGTTGCGGATAATTATCCCGGAAAAGCCTATGGAACGGATATCAGCTTTGATGATCTGGATTTGGAAGGTCAGCGCCTTTTTGTAAATTATTCTTTTGATTACTGGTTTACTACCTTTTTTGATGCATGTGAGGATTTTGATCTGAGCTACGTCTATTTTATCTATCCTGAAAGTGAAGAGGATCTGAAGATGAATTACATGTTCGATCCGACCATGGAGACGATAACGACGGAAGACGGAAAAGAGATCCTCAAACTCGGAGATGTTGTTTATGAAGATCCCGAAATCCATAAGTATATGTGGGAAGCCTGGAATACAGGCGAAGTCCAGAACGGATTTGATACTCTGAATAATGAGTTTGGCCATGTATACACCTACTGCATGCCGGTGTTAATCAACGGAGAGAAGGTAGGTCTTATGTGCTCTGAGATCAGTGTTGATTATGTCAATGAGGAGATCATGCAGGGTGTTATTAAACAGGAACTTGTAACTGCCCTTGTATTGATCGTAGTCACTGCCATCCTCTATTTCCTGCTGCGTAAAGAGATCCTGAACCGTATCGTACAGATTGAACGTGAGGTCAAGGATTACTCTGAAAAGAAGGATCCCACGATCGCAAATGAGATTATCGCAAACGCCGGTCCGCAGGATGAAATCGGTGTTCTGGCAAAAAGCTTTGGAAATATGATTCTCGAACTGGAGAATTACATGAATAATCTCCAGCGGATCACGGCGGAGAAAGAACGTATTGATGCGGATCTGAATATTGCTACTCAGATTCAGGCAGATATGCTGCCGAAGATTTTCCCGGCATTCCCGGACAAAAAAGAAGTTGGTATCTTTGCATCCATGACACCGGCGAAGGAAGTTGGTGGTGACTTCTATGACTTCTTCCTGGTTGATGATACACATCTTGCTCTTGTAATCGCGGATGTATCCGGAAAGGGTGTTCCGGCTGCGCTGTTCATGGTCATCGCCAAGACTCTGATCAAGAACCGGCTCCAGACCGGCGAATCTCCTGCAGAAGCTGTTACGAACGTAAACAACCAGCTCTGCGAAGGAAATGAGTCACAGTTCTTCGTAACGGTATGGCTGGCGGTAATTGACCTCGAAACAGGTGATGGTTATGAGGTGAACGCCGGACATGAATATCCTGCGATCCGCAGAGGAAACCGGCCTTATAAACTGATCAAGTCCAAGCATTCGATGGCAGTTGCGGCGATGGAAGGCATGAAGTACCGTCAGAGTGAAATTCATCTGGATCCGGGAGACAGACTCTTTGTCTATACGGACGGCGTAATGGAAGCTACAAACGCAGACAACGAACTGTTTGGTGAAGAGCGGATGATGGCAGCTCTCAACAGAGATCCGGACGCATTACCTGCCAAGCTGCTGCCGAGCGTGAAAAAGGAAATTGATGAATTTGTCGGTGATGCACCGCAGTTTGATGATATTACCATGCTTAGTTTCATCTATTACGGAAAGGCTGATAAAGAATGACGAACTGTGCGAGCCGAATGGCAGAACTGTGCAGGCAGCGCAACGACACTGTTATGGCTAGTTATGCATTTGGCGGGATGAGTCTTGATTTCTTTGCGGAAGTACAGGCACAGAAAGTAAAACATAACCAGCAGGTCGGTTCTCTTCGCGATTCAAAAGATTTTGAAGAAGCTGCCGAAGCTTTAACCCGCAAGCTGCTTGGAGAAGAAGATGCGGCGGGGATCCGGGAAGTTTTGAAAGAAAAAGTAATCGGTACAGCAGACCATCATGGCTCTCTTTACTGCTCGCAGTTTCTGCAGGGAAATATCCTGCTTGCTCTGATTCTGGAAAAGCTGGGAAACCGGAACAACTATGTTCCGGTTCTGGCTGCCGGACAGGTGGAACTGGAAAATTCCACTTATTCAAGAGGTATCAGTGCTTATTTTTCCAGAGATAATAAACAGTTTCTGCCGCTGTTTCCGGCAAAGTTTAGTGTACAGCTTGCTTCACACGCGGATCTTGTTTCACCGGAAATGATTGACCGGTTCCGCAAGCGCTTTGTTGCCGAAGGGGAAGATCTGTCGCTGAGACAGGTGCTTGAGGAAATATGCCGTGATGTTTACAGCGAAGAAGACCTGAAAAAAGCAGAGTCTTTCTCTGATCAGACAACGGTACTCGGAAGAAAACTCGCAAGCCATCTGTTTTCAGAGAAAGCTCCTTCGATTGTATATCTGGAAATGGAGTCGATCGTACTTTCTCTCTTACTGAAGGAACTGTCTGATGAGACTTCGTTTATTTACAGGTTTTTATATGACAAAGATATGAGAGAAAGAATCGTCCGGAAAAAACTGCCGGATGGGTTGTCTCTTGGTGATCTCCTGTTCCGTGCGGCAGATGAAAAAGGACGTAAAGTAATGCTCAGTCTGACGGAAGAAGGACGTCTCACGGGCACGGACTGGCGAAAAGAACCGGTAAGCTATGGAACGAGTCCTGCTGAACTGACATCTTTGCTTCAGGAAAAGAAAATATTCCCCGGTGTGTTTACCGAGACTATGCTTCTGTTCTTTGAAAGAGGAATCACCTGGATGGGTGGAATGTTCCAGGCATCGTATCTTCCTCAGTGGCAGAGTGCTCTGTGCGCAGTATTGGAAGAATCCGGCTGCAGTGAACAGGCGGATCTCATCCGTGCGTATGACTGCACCGGATATATCTGCGGACCAATGCTGATGCTTTATCAGGGAGATCAGTTTGCGACAACAGCAGGTCCTGTTGAACTGTGGCGAAATCCAGTTTCATTTGAAACGATACGTCAGCTGGCAAAACAGACATCGCTTTGGGATGGACATATGATCGGTTTGTCGGAGATGTATTTCGACCTCACCGTAAGAGAAGAACGAGAACCGGACTGGTATCGGAAGATTGCGGAAGAATTATTCCGTGCTTATCCGGAGAATGTGGTGGCAAATGAAAGTAAATAAAGCGGCATGGGTGGAAATATCCGGGGATGCTCTTGCATATAATCTGGAAACCATACGAAGCAGGGTAAAAGAAGGAACCCGAATTTGTGCGGTGATCAAGGGTAATGCATATGGACACGGACTGACCGGCGTCAAAAATCTCTTAACGGAGAAAGGGCTTGTTGAAATGACGGCAGTCGGGAAAAGCAGTGAGCTGCTGCGTATCCTGAGAAAGACTCCGGATGATGGATGTGATGTCCTTCTCCTTGGAATGGCGGATGTCAAAGAAATAGAGTCTCTGCTGCAGAGGGCTAAAGATACAGATTCCAGAGCAGTTTTTTCGGTTTATAGTCTCGAACACTTTCACAAACTGAATGCTCTGGGGATTAAACGCAAAAAAAAGATTCGTGTCCATATCCGGGTAGATATCTGGGATTCCGGAATGGGAATGGGCTTTAAGCAGTTTCAGCAGAATGAAGAAAAACTGTTCCAGGCGGAAGGTATTGATATATGCGGCCTCTACGCGCATCTGTATTCTGCATACTATAATGAGAACCGGGAAGAAACCAGAAAAGAACTGCTGGAATTTGACCGTCTGGTAAACAGTATTCGTGAAGATCATCGGAAGAAGATAATTGTCCATGTCATGAACTCTTCCATGATATTCAGTTTTCCGGAATACTCCTATGATATGGTTCGGGCAGGAACAGCCATGTATGGACTGATGTGCGGCGACGGCGGGTGTCTGAAGCCGGTCATGAAGATATGTGCCCGAATCTTTGATGTCCGGGAGATTGATGCAGATACTCCTTTGTCTTATCAGCATACAGACAGCAGTACCCGTAAACGGAGAATTGCCCGGGCTATGATCGGATACTGTGACTGTCCATTGCTGCTGACACAAAAGGATGTGCGGGTTAAGATCAGAGGCAGGATATTTCCTCTGGCTGATGAGATCTGCATGGACAACCTCTGCATTGATGTGACAGGCTGCAAAGACGTGGCTGTCGGTGATACAGCTGTTTTACTGGGGGAACCGGGCGTAACCGATGAACAGATTGTCATCAGAAATGACATGGAATACGTTCATTCTGACTGGTTAAGTATGACGGCCGAAAGATTGGAAAAGGTGTATGTATGAGAGTTGGTAAGAGACAAAAAATGACAGGGATTGCAGTGCTCCTTGCAGCAATTCTGTTTCTGCTGCCGGTTTTTTCCGGCTGTGCTGTACAGGCTGAGGAAAATCAGCCGGAGTCTGAAACAAACGAAACAGCTCCGAATATGAAATCGGGTGATCCCAAGAAGCGGTTATGCGTTGTGTCTTATGACGAATACATTCCTTTCAGCCGTCAGCTTTACTACATCCTGGCCGGACTTGAGGAGAATGGGTGGATCAAAGAGGGCAGCGTTCCGTTTACCGCCGAGGGAATTGAGAGAGAAAAAACGTATGTCGATGAGATGTATGAGATTCTGGAGAAAACAGATCTCGGTCCATACATTGAATTCTCACCAGGGGCCTGCTATTACCTCGCTTATGAGGATGAAAATGAAATCGCGGAAGACCTTAAGAAAAGAGCGAGCGAAGGGGATATCGATCTGATTATTACAACAGGTACCAGTGCAGGTGTTTTTGTAAAAGACCTGGATCTGAAAGTTCCGATGATTGACTTCTCTGCGACCGATCCGGTTGCCTCCGGAATTATTGATTCTGCGACAGAAGGAAGCGGGAATCCCTATGTTTGGGCTCAGGTGGAACCGTCCCTCCCTCTGCGTCAGCTGAAGTATTATCATTCGATCAAACCATTTTATCGTCTGGGTGTGATTATTTACGGAGATGAGACCATTTCCGGTGTTCCTGATATCAAACAATCCGCGGAAGAAATCGGGTTCTCACTGGTTAAATACAACATTGATGAACAGCCGCGTGAAACCGCTGAAGATAAAGAAGCATATTACAAACTGGTAGAAGAGAAGGTCCAGGAGATGGCCGGGGAAAACATTGACGCCTTCTTCCTCACGGTCGACCTGATCAATGACATGGAATACCTGATGCCGCTGCTTTCTTATTTCTACGAAAAACGGATTCCGGTATATCTGATGGATGATGTGTCTGTTGTAGAAGCAGGTGCACTGATGCTGATCTCAGCAAATGATATGGAGAACGTCGGGCGCTTTGTGGCAGATGTAATTGGTAAAACTCTGAATGGAGCCGAGGCAGGAAGTCTTCCCTGTGTTTATACGAGTGCTCCCAGTATTTATGTAAATTATGATGTTGCCATGGATATTAAGTATCCTTTATCGTTTGGGTTTCTGGCAGTATGCGATCAGATTTTTACAGCAGGGAGTAAGCAGTCATGAAGAAGAATAGTAGAAAAGAATCCTGGGTTTATCTGCTGACTTTGCTGCTGGTAGCAGGGCTGTCTGTGATTTTTATTTCCGTAATGGGTTATTTGAACTACCGGACATCTGCTCTGGAACTGGAAGAACAGGTTGTCTCTAAAATTGAAAAGGATTCGGTAACGGATCTGGAAACTGCCATCGGATTTGGTAAAAGCTTTGAGAACTACTATGGAATGGAGGAAGTCTTTGCTTCATTCAACAATCAGATTCACGGCACCATCCCATTTATTCTGGGGGCGGACGGCAAACTGATGTACTATGATTCCTCAAATAACGAGGAAGCAAAAAGTGAGATTGAGAAGTTCCTGAGTACCAGAGAGTTTGGAAGACTCTTTTCGGAACTGTCAGAAAAAGAAGACGGAATTGCGAAAAAAGACAAGATGAGAATGATTCTGACACCGATTCATCAGGATGACAGTATCATTGGCTATTTTGGTTCTCTCTATTCGGTTCGCATTTTCGATGAAAGCTTCCATAGCATAAGGCAAAAAATCATTAATCTCGCACTGATAGTCGCGTTGTTGGAAGGTCTGATGCTGGCGATATTTGTCAGAGTCACAAAAGATGATCAGTGGAAAGCCAATCACCGGCGTAATTCGGACCGTGTCTTTGAAAAGGTACTCATCCTGATTATCATGGGTATTTCGATTGTTTTGCTTGCCGGACTGACGATCAACAAGTTCCAAGAGGATTACATGCAGAAGATGGAAGACTCAATTGAAGTCTCCATGGTTAATCTGGAGGATACAATCCGCCATGTTCAGAATCAGGGTGTAGATCTTCGGAAAGTAAAAGGTCTTGAAAAGTATATTGAAGACAGAGTTTCTTCTTTGTCAGTGGTCCGTTCGGTTCGTGTAATGGATCATATCTCGTCTTTTACCCGGAAGGATGAGGAATCGGAACTGATCTCTTATATCATTGATATTGATGAAGAGGAAGGAACCCGGCTGATACTTGAAGCAGAGCTTTCAACGGAGGCGGCCCAGAAAGAAATGAGGAATATTCTGCTGGTTCTGCTCTCAACGATGATTATCCTGATGATCTTCGTCTTTGAAATGAATAATCTGATTGAACTGTTTGTTAAGAAGATGGAGAGATCAGGCAATAAAAAAGTCGGCTTCTCAGAGAAACAGGTTGGTATAGCGCTGCGGTTTACAGGATTTCTGTGTTCTACCGCAGAATACATGTGTGTACCATATGCGGCTATGCTGATACGAGAAAGCGGAGAAGCGCTGTTCGGTCTGTCCGTCGGTATGACAGCCGCTTTACCTCTGACCCTGGAAGGTCTGATGCAGATGGTAGCAATGATGATTCTTCCACGTTATGTGAAGAAATATCATGTGATGGGAATCCTGCTTTTCTCAACGGTACTGATGATTTTCTGTAATGTAACAGCGTTCACCATTGGCGGAGCGCTTACCATTATTATTTGCAGAGCCGGTGCGGGTATCGCATATGCAGGCTTTAAGCAGATTTCCAATTATCTGATTACAAAGGGTTATGAGACTGAAGCCGGAAGAAGTGAGAATATTTCTCAGGATAATGCAGGCCTTCTGGCTGGTGCTACCTGTGGAGCGGGTCTCGGTGCGATTCTTTCAGCCAATACAAGTTATGCCATGACCTTTATCTTCTCGGCCTGCCTGTTTGTCCTCTATCTGGCGGCTACCTTCTTCCTGCTTCCGTGGAAAGCATTGGAGCAGAAAACAGAATCAGCAATAGAAGAAATAAAACCTGTTCGGTTAAGCGATATCAGAAAGGTAGTATTCTCTTCAGAGATGCTGTTCTATGTTCTGGTGATCGGTATTCCGCTGAATATTGGTGTCATGCTTTGCGTAACACTGATTCCGGCGATTTGTCAGACACATGGAATTTCCTCCGTTATGCTGAGTTACTGCTACATTGCAAACGGTCTTGCCGGCATCTATGTTGGTCCTGCTCTGGTCGGTTCCGCGAAGCGGTATTTTGGGGTCCCGATTTCCATTGCTTTTGCTTTCATCCTGACAGCAGTAAGTATCTTCATTCTGCGTGTACCACCGCTGATCATGATGATTGTGATAACCAGCATGATACTTGGATTCCTGGATGGTTTTGGCACACCGATGTGTACCGATCAGTTTATGGGACTTAATGTGGTCAAAAATTCGGTAGATGAATCGACCGCACTTATCATTTCAATCGTGTTGTCTTATATACTGCTGACATTTGCACCGATGATTGCGGAACTGATGCTTCTTCCGGATCGGGGTTTGTTTTCGCCGATGCTGATAGGTGCTGTAATTTATGCTGTTGCTGCTGTGTTGATTTTCCTTTATGGGAAGAAAAAGAACGCTCAGAACGCGTAACGGCAATGCATTCATTACTGCTATTCAGAATTGTCACATTACGAAAGAGCGGCCGGAGTTAATCTGGTCGCTCTTTTTGAAGCTTTCATTACTTCTGTTTTTTCTGCGGCATCAGAAACAGCTTTGAAGTTGTTTTCTGATAATCCTGATAATCAATTCGACGGGAGAGGTTATGTTTTTCCATCATCGGAATGGAGATAAACGGAAACAGAATCCAGATTCCAATAACACCCAGTCCGTAATACCAGATATCCGGGCGCAGCATTACAAACGAGAGAAATATGCCTGTCCAGACCATCATTTCACCAAGATAATTCGGATGCCGGGAATACTTCCAGACAGATTCACAGCAGGTCGTCCCCGGTTTATCAGTCTCTTTGAGAAATTTATGAACTGCAGAATCTGCCACATGTTCCAGCAGTGTTCCGGCAAGAATCATGAATATGCCGGGGAGGATCTTGGGATCGAATCCTTCCACCTGAATCACAAACAGGGCCCCAATCAAACCCAAATAGATAAGAAGTGACGGGAATCCCATCAGGCCAAACAGATTCACCAGAAAAAACAAGGGCGCAGGCAGTTTCTTTCGCAGATCCGCATAACGCCAGTCTTCGTGTCCGACCCCTTTATACGCAACTGCCCAATTGACAGTAAGACGCGTTGCCCAGATCAGAATTGCTCCGAAGAGGACCCATGCGTTCATACTGTAATAATGATGTTTCACCATTGCGGCAAGTAGGAGCACAGGAGGGGCAGCACTCCAATAAGGATCAAACAGAGAAGTATCTTTGATAATACTTCCGATTACGAATATGACCAGAGTTGAGACAGCCATGAATAACGCGGCCGCGTAAAACAGGTTATCGGTATTCCAGAATAGAATCAGAGCGATCGCGAAGGCTATCACATATACTGCCAGATTAAACCACAGACTTTTTGTTTTACTGCTAATAGTAAACTTCCTTTTTTTCCTTTATGAAATGTAATCGCAAATCAGCGAATATGATTCTGAAACGTGAATATATACAAAATAACAGGTTTTCATCCATGCCTGCAAATGGTGTGACAGAAATGTACAATTCAGTTTTTATATATCATACCGAAGATAATCCCATATAATAAAAAATATGAAATGTAAAAACTGGAAATCCGGTTTGCTGGCAGTGGTTTCAGTACTGTTTGTATGTGTGAATCTGATTCTTCCGGTTCGTGCAGAAGAACCGTCTGAAAGTGAATCGGATCCGGATCAGATTCAGATGATCGACGCGGTATTTGACTCGAAAATGACTCCGCAGACACTTACTCTGAAGACACCGTTCTCGGATTCGTTTTTCTGTACGCCCGCTTCAGAATATAATCATCAGCTTTGTAAAGCTTCACTTGGACTGATGGCCAGTTCCACCCGTTTGCTTTACAACGCCGAGGATCGTGCGCTGGATTCCAATGCCAGACAGTTTCTGGAGGACAGCGGTTTTTCCGACATTGTCACTTATGACTATGACAAAACGGATGGGCGTTATACAATTGCCAACACGATTTCTCATAAGACGATTACGGATGAGAATGGCCCGTTTGAACTGATAGCGATTGGGATTGACGGACATGGCTATACCAATGAATGGGAATCCAATTTTGACATTGGTACAGATACAGTCCATGAAGGCTTCGCTGATTCCTGTCAGAAAGTTTATGAACATTTTCTGGCTTATGTGGAAGATCATCATCTGTCAGGACGCATGAAAGTCTGGATTACCGGATTCTCTCGTGCTGCTGCCATTTCCAATGTGCTGGGTGCGCGTCTGACCGAATCCGATCGGTTTACAACAGATGATGTATATGTTTATACCTTTGCGACACCGCGAACAACAAAGGATCCGAAAAAAGGACAATACCCAAATATCTTCAATATTGTAGGAAGTACAGATCCAGTACCGATGGTTCCGTTCCGGGACTGGGGTTACAGTCGTTACGGAACTACATTCTATACGTTGGCACAGGAAACGGATTCTTCCTGGTACCGGCAGGCAATAGATGTCAGTGATGTGTACTGGGACCTGACTGGAACCGAATACACCAGTATTCCGGAAATGAATGCCAGGATTCGGCTGATTATGGAATACCTGTATGGAATCTGTCCAACCAATGAAATATACGCCAAATATCTGCAGGAACCGCTGATTTCCATATGGGAAAATCCTTCTCTGACGAATCTGCTGAAGCAGGTAAAGGATATCTCGGAAAACAAAGAGCTGATCAACGATGATAATCGGGCAGATGCGAATGATCTGATGGATTTTATCATGGGCATGGGGGCTGACTATATCCTGCAAAGCGGAGGGTTCCGTTCTCTGGAGGATGAGCCTCCTGCGATTTTGAATCTGATTCGTGAACACCATCCGGAGATTTATATTGCGTGGATCTATTCTACGGATGATCCGGAAAAGATCTTCAGCACGAAAACCGCATATACGCGTCTTACCATGCATGGTGATATCAGCTTAAATCTTTATGACGGAGAAAACGGAGCGCTGCTTCAAACCCTTCATAATGACGGAAGTCAGGAATACTACGATGATAACCTGTTTATTTTTGCAAAAAAGTTCTCCGGGCAGACAGTAATCATTCTGCCGAGAGATCGTGCTTATCGTCTGGAAGTCGTTTCTGAAAAAGATCAGGAAGTATCACTGCTCGAAATCAGTTTTAAGACGGAAGAGCTTAAGGCAAATTCATATTACAGCCAAACTGAGTCCATGAAAGCCGGTGAATCATTATCGCTGGATTATTCTCAGTATGATTCCGGCGCAATTGAAAGCGGAATCAAACCGGATTATAAAGTGGAAAATACGACTGACATTCGGAATGCCCGTCATAATGAAGAAGGCGATACCTCTGTTAATTTTGAGCAGGGAATGTTCCGCAGCATGCCGTGGAAAAGGGTTGTTCTCCTTATTACTGCAGAGGTAATACTGGTTGCGGCTGCAGTTATACTCGGAATAACCGTTCTGGTTTGCCGTAACCACATCAAAGTAGGTATTCAGGAAGGCTTCCTTCCGAAGTCAGAACCGTTCATCTTCCTTCCGGTGCTGTTCATGGTTCTGGCATTTGCACTTTATGTATACTATCCAATTGTTAATTCTGTCAGTACTAATCTGAACTGGAATCTGGTTTGTGGAAGTGTGATTACAGTGCTTACTTCACTTTCTGCGTGGATCTATCTGAAAAACTGCCGTTCTGATTTACGTGACCGGGTGTTTGCGGGTATTGTGATTTTGAGTGTTGGAATTGTGATGCAGATGGAATTCGAAAGTATCGCACCCCTTGTGGAGTCGGTAGGATTCCTGTTCTTGGCCTGGGGGTATCTGCAGAAGCAGAAGCCTCTGTTGTGGCAGATTCTGATAACCGCTGTCCTTGGAGTATCAATGATTCTGTTTGTACTGTTGTATTATCATCCAAAACCGCTCATTTTCTTCTATTTCTGTCTTTACTATCTGTCTTCACTATCTGCTACTGTATTAAGCTTTCTGATGCCGCGCCGGTTCCGCACCGGAACACTGCTGTTATTTCTACATACCTTTGTTGTTCTCAGTTTCTACCTCACTGGTGCAACGAATTTCCAGTATTGGCTGTGCGGTCTGCTGTATCTGACCGGTATTGCTTACCTTATTGCAGGTCTGCAGAAACCATGGCGGAAAAAGAAAATAAAAAAGGAAGTCCCGGCGGAACCGCCTGCAGAAGCGCCTGCTGCCTGAGAGGCAGACAATAAAAAACAAGTGGTAACTGGCTTCGGATGATTGACTGATCCGAAAAGACTGCAGATACCACTTTTTGTTTTACGGTATTTCAGAGGCTGATTTTTTTAAACGCGGCGATTGCGAATGTTGTTGGAACGAACTTTGGTAACACTCTCAGCTTCTGAGAGTTTTTCTTTCTTTAATTCATTCTCCG
>JAEEPV010000206.1 GCA_016284975.1 Solobacterium sp. | reverse complement strand
TTCCAAAGATAGGTTCCTGTTACGACGGACAATGCGATGAGCTCCGGCAGACCGTAAGGCCTCTGTGTAATACGGACATCCTTCAGACAGTAAATGATCAGAAGTCCCATGGCGGTATATGGAACCGTCTTGCCTAGATAAAGGATGTAGGAAGGAATGTTTTCGTTTCTTCCAAAAATCAGTACAGGGAGGATCCTTGTCGCAAGGGTAACTGCACCAATTATGAGCAGGATGATTATGGCATGTACTTCTCTTGTCATATCAGACCTCCTCTTCCAGTTCCTTACGTTTCATCGTAAGTACGGCAATAATAATGATCATGGCCGGAATCAGAAACAGATCTTTTCCAAATAGAATCCGGCAGATGAATGTTGCGAATAGACCAAGCAGAGCAGGGGTGTGATTTTTCTGATCGATCCACTGCTGGAGGAATACGGTTGTAAAAAGAGCAGTCATCGCAAAATCGATGCCAGTCGAATTAAACGTCAGAAGTGTTCCGATCCATCCTCCGAGAAAGGATCCAAGGATCCAGGAAGACTGGTTAAACAATGTGATCAGAAGACGGTAATTGCTGAGATTCGCTCCTTCCGGAAGAAGGTCTCTGCTTAACATGGCATAGGTCTCATCACATAATGCATAAAACAGATACCACTTACGATTTCCTTCATCTTTGTAGCGTCCGATCATCGAGATACTGAAGAAGATATGACGGGCAGAAACCATGAGCGCTGTTACAGCTGCCATCAGAAAAGATCCGGTTTCCAGAAAGGAAACACTGACGAACTGCGCGGTGCCACTGAAAATCACAATGCCGGAGAACAGTGACCAGAACGGTCCGAATCCATGTTTCTGCATCAAGATCCCGTAACCGGTTCCAAGCACGATAAACGTCACCATGATCGGCAGGGAAGTATTCAGTGCTGCTTTGACATCCGTTCCGGAAATGAACGGTATTTTGTTTTTCATATGAGAAAATATAGCATTTCTGTTCCAACATTACATGAATAAGATTTCGTTAATAGGGTATCTGAAACAGATGATCTTGTCCTTGATAGCAAGGATTTGTTGGACAAAAATGTTCAGATAAAATTCAGATAAAACGATTGAATTTACCGTAAAAAGTGAGTAGTCTTTATCTGCATCAAGGAGGAAAGAAAAAATGAAGAACAACAAATTCTTGTCAGTAATGGCAGTTGGTGCACTCGCTATGAGTATGGCTGCCTGCAAGACAGCAGAAAAACCAGAAGAAACTGCTGCTCCAGAAGCAACAGCGGAAGCACAGACTGAAACTGTTGCGGACAACAGCAATAAGGCTGCGATCGTAGGCTCCTGGCAGCTCTCCAAGGTTCTCGTTTCTGAAAAAGATGGGGAAGAACCTGCAGAAGTTCAGGAAGCAGATCACGCATCCATGTTCAGTGAGAAGGAGAACGTCTATACATTCAATGAAGACGGCACCGGAACACTGCTGGTTGTAGCTGGCCCGGATCAGGCGGAAACAGAACTGAGCTGGGTAACCGATCCGGAAGGAACCTACACAGTTACCGGTTCCGATGAAGAAACCTTCATCTATGATCCGGTTGAGGATGTTCTGATGCGGGAATACATCGGCAACGATCCTTACATCCATGTTGTATCTGTATTCGGACGCAAGTAATCAAGACCCGAAAGAACGGATAGAGGCGTTATCACGGCAGATCTGCCAGAGAAACGTCTCTTTTTTATATGCCGAAGGAAACGGAAAGACGTTTTGGACGAGATGTGCGAAAATAGAAAGCGATCTGAAAAAGAAAAAGGAATAAGAATTATGTCAAAACTGCGAACTATAAGCCGGATGGTGATATCCGTTCTTGCGGCAGGAATCCTGTTTGCAGGATGTACTGAGAAGAAAGAAGCTGAGACGACAGAGGAGAGGAACGAAACGATGAATGTTCAGGTAGATACGGTAAAGACTGATGAATTTACAATGGATTACTGCAGATTCGGAAATGGTAAAAAGGTTTTTGTGGCAATACCGGGGCAGAGCGTACAGAGTATCATGCCGTCTGCAGAAGCGATTGCAGAAGCTTATAAAGTAATGGCAGATGAGTATACGCTTTATTTCTTTGACCGGAGAAAAGATCATCCGGATACCTATTCGATCGATGATATGGCAAAAGATACCGCAGCGGCAGTACGCGCGCTTGGAATTGAACAGGCGGATTTCTTTGGGGCATCTCAGGGCGGTATGATCGCATTGAAAATCGCAATAAATGACCCGGAACTTGTTCATAAGCTGATCCTTGGCTCGTCTTCTGCCTGTGTTGGGGAAGAACAGTATCGAAAGATCGGCGAATGGGTCGGGCTTGCCAAAGCCGGAGATGCGAAAGGTCTGTATCTGTCTTTTGGAGAAGCGGTTTATCCGGCGGAAGTTTATGAGAATTCAAAAGAGATGCTGGAAAGTGCTGCGGCGACGGTTACGAAAGAAGAACTGGAAAGTTTTGCGGTCATTGCCGAAGCTGCAGACGGTTTTGATGTATCAGATCAGCTTGGAACGATTACGCAGCCAGTTCTGGTTATTGGATCCGAAGATGACAGAGTTCTTGGAGGAGATGCGTCGAGAAAGATCGCAGAAGGACTGAAAAACAGTTCCCATTGTGAACTGTATATGTATGACGGTTACGGACATGCGGTATATGATCTTGCGCCGGATTACAAGGAGCGCATGCTGGAATTCCTCCTTGCGGAAGAATGAGTACTAGATCTGATAAATGAAATATATTGTTTTTGTACTGACGGCACTGCTTGCCGGATTCATTCAGGGAATCGCGGGATTTGGAAGCGGACCGATTCAGATGATGACTTACCCGCTGTTCTGGGCACTGCCGGTGGCGGCAGCGATCTCCGTCAGCATCTCGGTTCCGCTGAACCTGGATATGATGCTGAAATATCGGCAGGAGCTGCAGTGGAAAAAAGTATTGTTTCCGACGATTCCTTATATTGGGATCTGCTCGGCTGCCATCTCTCTTTCGCAGCAGGCAGACCGGGTGGTGATGAAGAAGGTCTTTGGTGTCTTCCTGATCCTGCTGGCCGTATATTATCTTTTCGTTCGACAGGATTCTAAAACACCGATGACTCTCCCCAAGGCGATTGTTTATATCGTAATCTCAGCACTATGTGATGCGTTTTTCGGAATCGGCGGCCCGCTGATGGTACTGTACTTTCTCAGCGAGACCTCTTCGACGAAAGAATACCTGGGTACGGTTGCGGCATTCTTTTTCATTAATGGTGTTTACAATACCGGCTATCGTATTTACTGCGGAATTCTGACCCTCGAACAGCTGCCGTATATCGCAGTCGGCATTCTGGTCATTCTTGCAGGTGTAACGATCGCACATCGTCTTGTTGATAAGCTGGATGACCGTCTTCTGAAACGAATTACCTATGTCATGATCGGCGTGAGTGGACTGATTAATCTGTTTTCATGAAAAGAGAAAGATGATGGTAAATAACGAACTACAGATCCGCGAACTGATGCCGGAAGATGCGAAAGCGCTTCTTGCGTTTACGAAGAGAGTCGGCGGAGAAACCGATAATCTGACGTTTGGCGCCGACGGGATTCCGATCTCGGAAGCGGCGGAACAAACGATGCTTGCGGAAATGCATGAGGATCCCAAATCCATCATGCTTGGTGTTTTCAGAGAGGATGAACTGATTGCGAACGGAAGTATCCATTCGATGCCGCGAAGAATGTCGCATCGTGCGGAGCTTGGAATTACTGTGATCCGCGATGAATGGAATAAAGGAATCGGAAGTATTCTAATGGAGAAACTGATTGAATTTGCGAAAGACGCGGGAATCGAGATCCTCAATCTGGAAGTGCGAGCGGATAACACGAATGCGGTGCATCTTTATGAAAAGTACGGGTTCCGTCATATTGGAACTTCACCAGCTTATTTCAAGATCGGTGACGAATACGTTGATTTCGAAATCATGTATCTTGATCTGAGAGGATAATGCAATGAGCCTGATTGGAAAAATGCTGAAGACCCGAAACGGTGACCGGTGGTCAAGAGAAAAGCTGGATACCGTACAGCAGAAGCGTCTCAGAAAACTTGTGCAGTATGCCAGGGAAAATAGTCCATATTATCGGGAACATTATGCGAATCTTGGAACAGAATACACGCTGAGTGATCTGCCGCCGGTAACCAAGTCTGAGATGATGGCAAATTTTGATGATGTTCTGACAGACCGGCGTATCACGATGGAACGGATCAATGCATTCACGGAAGATCTCGATCATATCGGGCGAATGATCGATGATCACTATCTGATTTTCAAAACATCCGGATCGACCGGCAATCCGGCAGTCGTACTGTACGATCAGGATATGATCGATGTTTCATCTGCGGTAGCGGCGTTCCGTACCTTTGCGCGGAAAGAAGATTTCCAGAAGTTCATGAAACACGGCAAAAAGACGGCAGGGGTCTTTGCGGATTACGGGTTCTATCTGGCCTGTGGAATGTCACGGTACCTGCATCTGAAAATGCCGCATCAGAAAACCAAGATCACCGTGGATGTAAATGCGCCGGAAGCAGAGATCATTAAACAGCTGAATGACTTTCAGCCTTCCATGTTAAGCGGGTATCCTTCCAATCTTGCACTGCTGGCTGATTTTGAGGATCTCGATATTCATCCGGATGTCGTTATTACGGGCGGGGAGTTTCTGACCGATGAAATACGGGAAAAGCTGACAACGAAGTTCGGGTGTTATGTTCAGACGCATTACTCCTGTACCGAAGGCGGAGAGATTGCCTGTGAATGTGAAGAAAAACATCTGCACATCAACGAAGATTGGGTCATTGTGGAACCGGTCGATCAGAATTATCAGCCGGTCCCGTTCGGAGAACAGTCAGACAAAGCACTGATTACAAATCTGGCAAATACCATTCAGCCGTTTATCCGGTATGAGCTGACAGATCGCATTATCGTACATGATGAAACATGCAGATGCGGTCGAAGTACACGGTGGCTGGAGATCGAAGGGCGAACCGATGATATCCTTGAGTTCTGTAACAGGGTCCGGATCGCACCGATGTCTCTGTACAAGATTCTGGAGGAAGTAAAACCAATCCGCAGATTTCAGCTGGTTCAACGGGCAGAGGATGCGGTGGAAGTGAGAATCCTTGCCGATCAGCCGGAAGCGGCATTTGAAGAAGCACACAGAGATCTGGATGCATTTTTCCAAAGTAAAGGATTACAGGTTAAAATCCGTTTCTCCGAGATTCCTCCGCAGGCAGACCCGGTCAGCGGTAAGTTCAAGCATATCTACAAAGACTTCTCGAAATAAATCATCCCAAAACAATTCTCAGAGCCTGTAAAGGCTCTTTCATTTGTCACTGTATAATAAAAAGAATATGAAACTGTTCGATCGATACCGCGGATTACGAAAAGAAATCTACATTCTCTTTTTTGGAAGAGTCGTTACCAACCTCGGCAGTATGATCTGGCCGGTTATGACTATGATCCTCAGTCAGAAACTGGGCCTGTCTGCTACCGAGATATCGTATTTCTTTGTGGGTGCGAGTGTGATCATTCTGCCGGCGAATATCGTCGGCGGCAAACTTGCGGACCGGTATAACAAGAAATGGGTAATTGTAATCTGTGACATTATAAGCATTCTCTGCTTCTTTGCCTGTGCAGTGGTACCGCTTGGACTCGGAACCATTTTCCTGTTTGTGCTTGCAGGTATTCTGCAAAGCGTAGAATATCCTTCCTATGAAGCACTGTTTGCGGATCTTTCAACAACAAATGACAGAGAACGTGCCTTCTCGCTGGAATATCTCGGCAGTAATCTTGGATCCATCCTTTCCCCGACAATTGCAGGGCTGCTGTTTCAGAATTATCTATGGCTCAGTTTTCTGACAAGCGGGATTTCCATCGGATGTTCAACGATCCTGATTGCGCTGTTTATAAAGGACATTACACCGGTGGAAGACAGGAGTGAAGAAGCGGTATATCAGGAGAAAAAAGAAGACACGAGCGTCCTCGGAGTACTAAAGGATAATCCGCTGCTGATGTTGTTTCTGATGTGCGGAGCACTGTGCAACGCTGCTTATATGCAGTACACCTATATCATGCCGCTGGATATGGCTGCCGTTCATGGAGAGAGCGGAGCACTTCTGTTTGGAACGGTGACAAGCCTCAACTGCATAACGGTTGTCATCTTTACACCTCTTATTACGAAGGTGTTCTCGAACATGAGAGATACCGGAAAAATGATCTCCGGAAGGGTTCTCATCTTTACTGGATATCTGGTATTTCTGCTGTTCCTGGGTATTGTGCCGTTCTATTATCTGGCCATGCTGATATTTACCTGGGGCGAGATCTTTACCGCGATCTCGGAAGGTCCGTATGTTTCCGTACGGATACCTGCAAGTCATCGGGGAAGAGTAAATGGAATCATGAGTGTTGTTTATACGGTACTAATGGTTCTGGTGGAACTGTCTGTCGGTCAGATCTATGATCGGGCCGGATCGAACTGGGCCTGGGTGTTTATACTGACGGTTGTAGTCATTTCGATTCTGCTGGGCGTCATACTGAAGGGAAAGGATCGAAAAGCTTATCCGAAGCTGTATGAAGAAGGAAAGGAGATTGTTGAATCCGTATGAAAACAGCTATCATCTACTATTCCAAACATCATGGAAATACGAAAAAACTCCTGGACGCAATTCAAAAAGCAGATCAGACCGTAACGCTGATCGATGTGACTGAAGCATCTGACGCAGATCTTGCCGGCTATGATCGTATCGGACTGGCTTCCGGTATTTACTACAATGAATTTGCAAAACAGGTCAAATCCTTTGCAGAGGCGCATCTTCCGGAAAACAAAGAGGTTTTCTTCATCTACACGCATGGAGCACCGGCAGGAAGATTCCTGAATGGCATACGTCAGGTTACGGAGAAAAAACACTGCCGGGAGCTGGGTGAATTTGGCTGTCCTGGATTTGATACCTTTGGTCCGTTCAAACTGATTGGCGGAATTGCCAAAGGCCATCCGGACAAAGAAGAAATTGATGCGGCAGTGGATTTTTATCGGATGCTGCAAAACAGTCGGTAGGTCTGTGAAGTGCAGAGAAAGGAGAAACAGATAAATGGGAAATTATCGTTTTTTGGAACTGGTACAGCAGGAAAAAGGTTTTGAATTCTATCAGGCGTTTCGCGATGAAGTCGACTGGGTGATAGGCGGAAAGGGTGATACCTGCTGGTTTGCAATCATGAAGGATCAGTCCGTGAAGGAAATGTATATCGGAACATTGAAAGACGGTATATGGACAGATCGTATGATTAAAGGTAAGGGCAGGAAGAAAACGATCACGGAGATGCCATCAGAAAGTACCATCAAATGTGTTGAGGAGAGGGCTTATTTCATGCAGGATGCTGAATGGGTATCTGGAAGAAAGCCAAAGCTGGTTGAGGACAGCCATCCTCATTATCACTATGTCTACGGGTTTGGTGACAAAGCTCTGGATGTATCGGAAGCGTATGGCGTCAGTATCGGATACAACGATCTCAAAGAACCTTCCGATGGCTATCATCTGAGGTATATTTATGTCGGGGAATCGGTAGGAATCCCGGAGTGAGGAATGATATGGAAAAAACAATGAAACGGATCACAGCGAAAGCGGGGATTCTCCTGCTTGTGCTTGTAATGATGCTCGCAGCGTGTGGGAAATCAGAATTTGGGGTAACGGAAAATGCTGAAAAACGAATGGTAATCACTGCAGAAAACGCCGCAAAGGATGCCTTCTTTATGGTCGGGTCACTGAATGCGGATGAAGGAGATATGATTGTCATTTCTTCCGGCATTGCCCGCGGTGAGATAAAAGTTGAAATTATCCTGTCATCCGGTGAACAGAGCAGTGAAGAACTTCCTGAAATGGATGGAGGAGCACTTATTACCGCAATCATCGGAAGCGGCGACGGTGTCTCCGGTACCGTTCCTGCCGGCACGTATTACGTTCGGGCAACGGTTCTTGAAAAAGCGACCGGTACGGTAACCATTGAAGTGCTGCCGGCGGAGTAAGAATACAGACATCAGAATTGAGAAACAGAAAGCTCAGCGGTTAAGCTGAGCTTTTGTGAAAAACAATCGTTTGTACGCAACAGGAATATTCCTACTGCATCGGAATCTGGCCGTTTCTCTGATATTCATTAAAAGCTTTCTGAGCTTTCTGGGTCGTTGTAAATATCAATACTGCAAGAATCAGGATCAGCCATCCGCTGAGTGTTCCGTTATATACAAGCGCTAATACCATGGACAGAATCGCATAGGCCAGAAATGCGATTGCACATTTATTGGAATAGGTTCTCGAATACCAGTAGCCAAGTCCTGCAAGAATAGCCGCATCGAGTGGAAGATTTCCGCTGACTAATGCAAAAACCAGATTGAGTGCTGCGAATACATAAAGGATGATGCTGGCAGTCTTCATGGTCTTCTGGGTTCTTTCGTCACCGAAGCGCAGAACAAATTCCTTCAGATTGGCGGGTGCTGCTTCGAATGTCGGATTAATTCCAGGTGCAGGCTGCGCATAAACCGGACCGGCAGGGGGAACCTGTTCCTGAACCGGCATCGGCTGAGGGGCAGGCTGAACCGAAACCTGGTCAGCCATCGCTGAAGGTGCAGGGAATTCAGGAGAAACTGCAGGCTGTGCCTCCGACTCAATCAGTTGAAGAGATGCGCCGCAGTTCTTGCAGAACAGTTCTTCTCCTGCCCGCGGAGTTCCGCATTGCATACATACATTCGCATACTTCGCTGGAGCGGGTTCCTTCACCGGTGCAGGAGCAAGTGCTGGTTCCAGTTTGGCTCCGCAAGCTGTGCAGAACAGTGAATCTTCATTCAGTGTTGCGCCGCAATTAGGACAATTCATAAATTATTTCACCTCCGTGCTGATCATACATAAAACTATCTTACCATTGAACGGATAATCATGTGTGAGCAGAAACGGTAATATATGATATTGGAATAGCCGGTATCGGAATGAAATACGGCAGAGACCGGCTGGAATTACACACAAAATCCATCG
>JAEEPV010000205.1 GCA_016284975.1 Solobacterium sp. | reverse complement strand
TTACCACGTGTGGTTTACCGGGGCTATGTGTGATACATGAAGGGAGGTACTTTCATGGAAACTGTTAGTCTCTGTGTTAGTATTCTCAGTCTGGTTGTCTCGGCAGTCAGTCTGGGTATAGCTCTTGAGAGTAGAAAAAAATAACCGCCTACACCTTCCAAGCTAAGCGGTTATTCAACTGATTTAGCAAGCTAGGTAACCGTCATCGGTACTGTCGCTTTCTACGTCTTTATAATAGCTGAATTATCGATTACTTCAATATCTTGAATCTTCACCATTGTCAGCATGTTTCATCTTGGGGCAATTTGCCCCAAATGCATCTCTGCAAAACTGGAATTTGTCTATGCCTTATGCCTGCTTACGGCAAATATAGAGAAGATGATTTGTGTTGACCTATTGTGCCAACTGACCATTGATCCAGTCCGTAAGGTGAGCCTCACAGCCGTCTGTGTCAGGCGCTTCTGCCAGTGCCACACCGAAAACCTCCTCCTCTTTTTTTTCACAACCATGTTACGCATTTTCCTGATCCCCGTTTTCTGATTGATCCACAGTGCTATATGCAGTTTACCAATCGTTTGCACCGATCTCATCAATTTCAAAACATTGCTGCGCTTCCAATGGACCTGGTTCAGAATTCATGGTTTCTGCGGCAAATCCGCAGGGTGCTTTCCGCATGGATTGGTATAATGGCTGCATAGCCATAAGGATCGTGAGGTGACAGGTATGCGTTTTGTGGAAGGAAACGGATGGAAGGCCTGTTTTGACGAAGAACAGAATCTTTATACTGCCGAGACGAGCGGACCGGGTGCGTATGATCTTTACGAAATCAGCGTGGACATTTACAAAGCTCTGCAGGATAAGGAAGTGAGCGATGAGGATGCGTACCGTCTGATCTATAAAAACGGACGCCATTTGTATATGGACGTCAATGATCGCTGCGGCCCTCCGTATACCGTAGTGTTCGATGAGGATTACACGAAACTCTGTCCGTGGGCGAATATTCGGACCAGCGGACATGTCTGGAGTGAAGAACTGACGGATGCGTCCGTGGAACTATTCGCATCGGAAGAGAAAAACCGCGAACAGCGAAGAAAAAAGAGAAACGCACGGAAAGCGAAAACATCGGAGAACACTTATGAATGAATCAGTATTTGACATTGCAGCCCGCAGGGAAGTCCGTGAGAATTATCTCAGTCGCATGGAAAGCAGACATCCGAAACAATCGGAAGATTTCCAGGAGGCAGCTGCCTACATAGTCTCCGATGCATGCCTGGAAGATCTTGCGCGTCTGAAGTCCGGAGATTATTACTTTGGTCTGCTGCAGGGACGCGACTGGCAGACCAAAGGAAAACAACGTCTGATCTTCACGCTTCCGGCGAAGCAGAATATGATCTGCAGCCTGATCAATACAGTAATTTCCATCAAATATGATGCATTCTTTTCGGACAGCTTGTACGCCGGAAGACCTAACAGAGGCCGGAAAGCAATGCTTACCGCCATCCGAACATGGCCGGATTTCGGGAAAATGCCCATATTGAGAGCTGATATCAGACAATTTGATGCTCATACCCGGTATTCTTTTCTGGAGCCTCAAATAGATGCCTTCTTTGCCGATGAACCCGAGCTTTGCCGTTTTCTGAAAGAACTCTCGAAGGAAGGAGATATTCTGAAAGACGGCATGATTACCGACTGCAAGCAGAGCATCAAGACAGGTCTTCCCTTCAGCAGTCTGCTGGACAATCTGTACCTGAGGAGTCTTGATCAGCTGATCGAACGCAAGGGATTCTTTTATCTGCGCTATTGTGACGATATTCTGATCAGCGGAGAAAGAAAGGAAGATCTGAAACTCCTTCTGGAAGAAATGACAGACGCGGCAGAAAGCATCGGTCTGCATTTTCATCCGGAGAAGACTTTTATTGCGGACAAAAATGAGCCCTTTTCCTTTATGGGAACGAAGATCTGCGGAAATGTGATCGATTATGATGAGCAATATATACAAAGCCTGATCAGGAATATCAAAACCTTTGCCAAAAAAACAGCGGTCATCAAGCGAAAGCAGGATCTGCTTCCGGAACTCGTGCTTTATAAGATCATAAGTTACATCAACTCCCGGATCGAACGGGAAAGATTTCCGGACAGTTTTGCATACATCACAACGGACGCTTCTTTGAAAGTTCTGGATCAGACGATTGTCGATCTGATCCGGTCAGCTGCTTCCGGAACGACAGGATATAAAAAATACCGTATTTCATACGATATGATTCAGCGGTTTGGGTATCAGAGCCTTGTCAATAGGTACTATCGGGCGTGTTCAAACCGATAGCCCCCCATATCCCAGATCATCAAACAGTTTCTCTATCTTCTGATGAATGCCTCGTTTATATATGAGGCATTTTGTCGGATCCGGCGCCCCGTATGCGCCGGAATACAAAAGTCCCAACGCCGGACAGCCACCACCGCAGATCTTGAAGTATTCACAGGAACCGCATTCTGAGAACTTTCTGGCTCTTTCATCCAGCGTCATGCATATCGTGCTGCGATATGCGGGTGCTTTCAGCACATCTTCCAGACGGTTTTCAAACACGTTTCCCAGAACGAACCCATGTGCATCGAAGTAGCCGGATGCCTGAAGACACGGATAGATCCTTCCGTTCGCACCGATCGAAGGAATCGTCCTTGCGGCAGAACAGACCGAAGCGCATCCTTTGTAGCTTCCCTCCCGGAATTTGACGTACGTTTCCAGATAGGTCCGGTCAACAGGCGACGCTTTCACAAATGGCCAGACCCAGAGGCCCATGGCATGGTCTTCGCTGCAGTAGTTTTGCAGAAGTTCAATTGAACTGTTATAGAACGTTTCCCAGTCCAGTGATTCTCCCTGATGCAGTTTCTCCCATCTGGGGGTTTCCATGGTCCGGATGAGTCTCGTTTCAAAAACATGCATCTCATCAAGCATGCGCAGAGACGGAAGAATGACAGATGCATTTCTGCGGTTGAAATTCATCTGCACCATGACGCGGAAGCCTTCCTCCACTGCCAGCCTGATCGCAGAAAGGGCAGCGTCTTCCATTCCCGCACATCCTCTCATCTCATCATGAAAGCCAATTCCGTCAAAGGAAATCTTGATCAGCGGATCATATCCCTTCTGCCGGAATTGATGCAGCAGCTCCCGCGTCAGAAAGAACCCGTTGGTATTCAGCTCGTTGATTTCTATACCGCGTTCATATGCAGCGTCTGCGATTGCCATGAAATCCCTGTGAAGAAGCGGTTCACCGCCGGTGAGGGTGATGGAAAAGATGCCGCACTCATATGCCTCGTCCAGGATATGCAGGATCTGATCAAGGCGCAGCTCTTCCTTCGGCACCTCGCTTCCCGTGGCATTGAAACAATGCAGACAATTGCAGTTGCAGCGCTGGGTAATTTCAAGATTCATCCCAAAAGCGAAATCACTGCTGCAGTAATGATAGTGCTGCCACGGAAGAAGAGCTTCATCCTCTGTGCGCTTTTCACGGATCACGCCTCTTTCCAGGAGCAATCTGACCGTGTCGTCTTCCGGAAGAACGTCTTTTCCATCGCATGACAAAAGGACAGAGAACTCCTGTCTGCTTAAGATACGGGGTTTTCTTTCCCCTTTTTTACAGTAACAAAACGGAATGTTCTCATAAGATCTGAGAGCGATATCTTCGCGGAGTAAATAACGAGGCATGATCAGATTTCCTTCACAGCATGTTCAAGTATCTGATAGGACTCCTCTAGGATACTGAACAGAAGATCGACATAAGGCGCAAACTCATATGGCTTCTGCCCATAAAAAACACCTGCGCAGCGCTGCGTTGTCCGAGTCACTTCAGGAGAGCGGATGCGGGACTGCAGTGCGTCGAAAGGCAATAAAAAAGAACATTGAAAGCCTATCTTCGATAGAAGAAACTGTGTCAAAAGGACAGTCGAACGTCCGTTCCCATCAGGAAACGGGT
>JAEEPV010000022.1 GCA_016284975.1 Solobacterium sp. | reverse complement strand
GGCAAATAACGGTGACAGCAGTGCCCGCTTCTGGATCGTTTCCGCCTTCCAGTCTGTAAGTCCTTTCATCTGGAATCTTTTAGTCGGATCTTCATACCAGTACTCGATGTCCGTTACACAGACATCGGCATCCCCGATTGTATTGATCAGTTTTTCATAGAGTGTGGCTTCCACCCAGTCATCACTGTCCAGAAATGCGATGTATTCACCCCTGGCAAATGGAATCGCATAATTTCGCGCATCCGACAGTCCTCCGTTTTCCTTCCGGAAATACCGGAAATTGGGATACCGGTCCGCATACTGGACGGCGATATCTGAAGTACCGTCTGTAGCTCCGTCATCAACCAAAAGCACTTCCATATCCTTCAGGGTCTGGGACGCAAGCGAATCCAGACATTGAGGAAGGTAAGATTCTACGTTGTACATCGGTACGATGACGCTTAGCCGCATAACAAAAAGCACCTCCGAAAAACAGGACTATTATACCATCTTCAAAGGTGCTTTATCGTTTTTACTCGCTTCGCAGGGCATCGATCGGGTTCAGTCTGCTTGCCCTTCTTGCCGGTGCCCAGCCAAAGATCACACCAACCGCAAGCGAGAAGAAGAAACCAATCAGGATCGCATTGATATTCAGTGAGAAATCATACTTGATGAGTACGGAGGCAATGTAAGCTATGGTTTCGCCAAACAGGATTCCGATCGCACCTCCGATCACGGAGAGAATCACGGATTCCATTAAAAACTGCAGCTGAATGACACCGGGTTCCGCTCCCAGTGCTTTTCGCAGACCAATCTCTTCGTTTCGCTCGGTCACCGACACCAGCATCATATTCATAATGCCGATGCCGCCTACCAGAAGCGCAATACTGGCAATTCCCGCCAGCATCGCCGTCATCATTCCGGTCATGGTGTTCATCGCATCCAGCAGAGATTCCACATTGATGATGAAATAAGCGTTCTCTGCCTGGTTGAAAACATTCTCCAATAATTTTGTCAGTGCTTCGACCGTCTCATTCATTTTTGCGGTGTCTCCCACATAGACATCAATACTGGAAATTGTATTCGTATTGTTCATGCGAAGGGCATTCCGGTAAGGAATATAAATGGTTCCCTCCTCTCCGGAACTGGAAAAAGCCGCAGAAATATCCTCGGTCTTTCCGGCTACCCCTACCACTTTATACTGCACACCGCCGATCTTCAGGATGGCGCCCAGAGGCGTTTCTCCCGGCAAAAGTGCTTTTGCGGCGGTACCGTCGATCACACAGACATTGATTGTTCCTTCCATGTCGGAAATACGCAGCGGTCTTCCCAGTCTGATCATATCTGGCTGATGAACGAAAAACTGTTCACTTCTGCCGTTTACAGTAACCTTTTCACTGACATGATTTCCGGAAACAACCGTGGTAGTAACGGAAACAGACGGTGAAACACTCTGGATATTCTCGATTTCTGCGATCTCCTGCAGATTGGTCTCGGAAAGCCCCTGTTTCATCGGTGTTCCGAAAATGGAAACCGAAAGCGATCCGGCACCCATGGAGGAAAACTGACCGATCATATAATCCGCGACACCGGATACCACTGTGATAAGACCGATTACTGCACCGACACCAATGATAATACCCAGCATCGTCAGAAAGGAACGAAGCTTGTTTCCCTGAATATTGCGGATCGACATCTGGAAGCACTGACGGATCAGACTGAACTTAAGCATCCTGATTCACCCCGCCTTCCAGAAGGTTACCGTCCAGAATCCGTACGATCCGTCTGGCATGAGCCGCAATATTGGCATCATGAGTGATCATGATGATCGTACGCCCTTCTTCATTCAGCTCGTGAAAGATCTCCATAACCTGTCTTCCGGTTGCCTGATCCAGAGCACCGGTAGGTTCATCTGCCAGCAGGATCGTCGGATTATTGGCGATTGCACGGGCAATGGCAACCCGCTGCTGCTGACCGCCGGACAGCTGATTCGGATAATGATGCATCTTATCCTCCAAGCCGACCCGGATAAGCATCTCTTCTGCCCGCTTCTTACACTCGGATTCACTCTTTCCGGCATAAATCAGAGGAAGTTCTACATTCTCCAGGGCATCCTGACGCTGCAGCAGATAAAAAGACTGGAAAATGAATCCGATCTCTTTGGACCGGATTCCTGCCAGTTCTGTTTCACTCATGTCTGCGATATGACGGCCGGAAAGATAGTATTCCCCGGAAGTCGGGGTATCGAGACAGCCGATAATATTCATCAGTGTGGACTTACCGGAACCGGAAGGCCCAAGCACTGCCAGAAACTCTCCCCGCTTTACCTGCAGGTCAATGCCTTTGAGCACGACCGACACTTCTTCTCCCATCGGATACTCTTTTACGATGCCGTGCATATCGAGAATGATGTCATTCTGCTCACTCATTGACTTCTACCGCCACCTGGCCGTTTGCCAGTTCACTGATCGGAAGATATACAACCGTATCTTCTTCCGTCAGTCCGCCTGTCACCTGTACATAATCTCCATCGGATACCCCGATCGTGATGTCCCGTTCTTCGGTTCCTTTTTTTGTCTTCACCATGACATAGGCAGAATTATCCTCATGATAGGAAATGGCTTCTGCAGGAAGTACCTGAGCCCCCTTCTCATCTGTACTGACAAGGCGAACTTCCACACTCATACCGCTGCGAACCTTCGCATCCGACTGGAAGTTTACCGTCGCTTCATAATAGGAAACCCCGTTTACGGATGTGACCGTATTGGCAATGGTACGGATGACACCGTCATAGGTGGAATCAATGGAATCAATATAGACAAGTACCGGTTTTCCGGCTTCTACATTCAGAATGGAGTATTCATCCACCTTGATTGCGATCTTCATCGTATCCACGTTGGAGATTACCGCTGCAGGTGTTCCGGCAGCTGCCATATCTCCTTCCTTGATGTTAAGAGATGTGATGGTTCCGCTGATTGGAGCTGTAATCGTATAGTCTTTCAGACTGTCTTTGGTATGCTGCAGTTCCAGCTGGCCGCTTGCGTTGTTTGAAGTGGCTTTGATCCGTTCCACACTGTCCTGTAAAGTTTGAAGCTGCTGCTGAACTGACAGAACGGTTGAATCATAGGTGATATTCGCCATCTCCAGTTCGTATTCGGCATCGGCCACCGCTTTTCGCAGGGTTTCAATCGAAGAATCTTTTGTATTCTTCAAATTATCCAACGTCGCAACTGCAGTGTTATATGTACTTTCCGCTGTTTCATAAGCATTCTTGGCTGCCATTACCGCTTCATATTTCGGTTTTATGGTTTCCAGATTCAGCACCGCAGTATCATAGGCAATCTGTGCTTTTTTTGTATTCTCTTTAGACGTTTCATAAGCTGCCTGCTTATCGGGATTGGTCGGATCCAGTTCATATTCCAGCTTTGCGATCTCTTCATTTGTTTTTGCAGTTGAAAGATTGGTTTCCGCTGTTGTTTTATCCGCTTCTTTCGTCTGATACTCCGTAATGACGGTTTCTTTATCCGGAATCGCATCATAAGCTGCTTTTGCGATATCTCTTGTGGATTTTGCGGTATTGACTGCGGATTCAGCCGCAGAAATCCCGTTATTAATGGAAGCTACTCCATCGCTATAAGCTTTCTTTGCCTTATCCCAGACGTTCCAGGCTGTATCCTTGGCATGACTTGCACTGATCAGAGAGCTGTTCAGCCCTTCTTCTACTGTCTTTTTGTAGTTCTGATAACTGGTTTCCGCATCCCTGATTGAATAATAGGAACTTGTACCACTTTGACCAAGCGTCGCTTCCTGAAGCTTAATCGAGTATTCCACAGCAGAGGAATCCAGTTTTGCAAGGATCTGCCCCTGTGTAACTTCATCCCCCTTTTTTACCAGAACCGACTGTACCGAACCGGAAACTTTCGGAATGACGTTATATTCGGAATCCGCTTCAACGGTACCCACAAAGCTGTTGTAGGTAACAATGTCCCTTGTCTCAAGCTTTGTTTCCTTCATCAGCCCCTTGACCGCTTTATTCGCCCAGATCACACAACCGCCGATAGTTAAAACCAGTATCAACAGTACGGTAACCAATTTATGATTCTTAAACCAGAGAAATACGTTTTTCATAAGCATCTTAGATATAGTGAAATAATTTTAGCATCATTTGTATTACAAAATCGGCAGCTGTTCGATGAATTTTGCCGTTCGTCCCTTATGCATTCTTTTAGCACCCTGTTTATTTTGATAGACAGGCAAAGGAATGTGAAATTGAAGATGATGATACCGTTGTGATCCATGACAGCGAAGACGGTGAACATGTATAACGTCCGGTTGCCCGCGAAAGATTTCATGCCGGTCCGACACCTGAGGCCTTGAAGTTCGGAAACTATTATCACGTTTATGACGGTGTTTCCAATGAACAACTGAAACAGTTCCGGAACACCAGCGAAATCGGGTTGGAACACGGGATGGATATCCACATCGTTTCCGGCGAAGATATCAACCACAAGTTCACTGCCACAGGGGGATCTTGAATAATTCCGGTTTGATCAGGAAGGACTTGCGGAGCAGTAGCTATATTCATCACAATAAACAAGCAAAGACAGGCTTTTTGATCACATCATAATCAGCCGGTCTTTTTTTACAGTTATGAATGCTTTTTCATTCCATGATCAGTCCAAAATCGTCAATTCGTTTCAATAAATCCTTTACAGCTTCTTCATTCACGATCGAGTAATCGATAATGGATTTCTTTTTGTTGATTAGGATATCTTCCAGTCCCTTTTTGATATCATTCCGGTCATATCGACAGACAACCGAATCGGTCTGTTTCATCAGCCGATAGGTCGGACTTTTTGATGTTGTGACCGCCAGTACATTTTTTTTCAGCAACGAGTATTCCAGTACTTTACTTGGAAGATACGGCTGTATCTCATCATCGGGCATGATCGTATCAAACAGCAGCACCGCATCTGCCTCTCCCATTTTCTGATAACCTTCATCATAAGAATACTTATCATGAATGATGAAGTAGTTCTCTAAACCCAGCTTTTGAATCAGTTTGCGGTCAGATGCGCGGAATTCTCCATACTGTTCAACTAAAAGATTCCTATCCGGATGTTCCTTAAGAAACGCATTCAGTGCATAAATAAACTCTTTGATGATTCGCAAACCATAAACCCTTCCAAAATGAGCCAGTACAAACGTATCTGATTTCGGATCCCGAATTTCTTCAGGTTCTGTTTCATACCATT
Source organism: Solobacterium sp. (assembly GCA_016284975.1). Taxonomy (GTDB): domain Bacteria; phylum Bacillota_I; class Bacilli_A; order Erysipelotrichales; family Erysipelotrichaceae; genus Bulleidia. The sequence continues at coordinate 1,013 of JAEEPV010000022.1, read as the reverse complement.
CCGGGATATAAGAAAGCGGTACGATCACGCACTTCTTTCGGATTTCTTCTTCCGGAATATTGTGAAAATACCGGTTGTACTGTTCAATCATGAAATCCCGCTGTTCTTCACAGATAAAAAGAAGTAAATCCGCCTGTTCAAACGCATTGGCTTCATCTTTATCCACAAAATAATAATGACAGTAAATATAGAAACACTCCCGCTGTACCGGGTAATAGGAACGAATGGTTTCTTTATCGTATTTATAAGGGCTGTGATTGATCGGATCCGAGAAACTGGCAATCCATTTAATATTCGGGTTCTTCTGTTTGAGAGCCACCCCGACTCTGGTTGTATAGCATGGAAGCGATGCAGTATATACAACATCGTGATTGTCATACATATTAATGGCAAAGTTCACATACTGATCTACCGTACGAAGTGCTTTTATAAGATTCACATTCTTGATGGAAAACGTGGCATCCCGGTATTTGAACGGAGATATGATCTTAAACTTCTGATAATTTGGATCGGCACTGATTTTCTTCTCAAACGAAGGATCTGAGCCGTCCCCTTCCAGTGCACAGACATCATACTGAAACGGCAAAAGACGCAGCTGTTTGTACAGCAACTGCGTCGTGACATCGTTGTAAGGCAAAAATGTACCTGTAACTGCTAGACAGCGTTTCATCACCTATGATTTATAGCATATTCCCATGCGGTAATAAACAGCTTTCCCGTTAAGTGGATTGTCAAGAACCTGGTTTGTTTCGCCAGTATACATTGTTCTGATGATGCGTGATCTGTTCATTTTCCGGCGGAGGCGTCATGTAATCGCCATACTGCATTTTCAGGACTTCATCATCACCCTTTGGACACCGGAACTTCCTGCCCTCAAAATCCATCAGAACAGATTCGTTATACCGTGCTGCCGGGATTCTCCATCCGGGTGAAAACAGATCATAATACGCGACATATTCACTGCTGTCATACGGATATGTTTTGCATGAATTACCACGAGTGATTGCTTGCGC
>JAEEPV010000204.1 GCA_016284975.1 Solobacterium sp. | reverse complement strand
TTACATTGTCTAAGGAAGAGACTTAATACGATGATTCTTTTCACATATGTTAGTGGATTTATATAAGCCACCATACGGTCAGCACAATCGAAATCACAACAAGCACAAACATAACGGCGGGCGGGTGGGAATAAACACCAACCCCAGCTGCCTCCTCCCCATAACAGAGGGACCATGCAGCGGGGACACCATAAACAGGAATGGCAAAGCCATTTCCTATCCCATCCTTCATCCTCCTTTCCTCAAAAACAAAAACGGGGCAAAATGCCCCGAACACAAAAAACAAAAATGCCTGCATTACACAGGCATGCTAGTTCGAAAGCGAACGGAGGCTGATCGGAAAGGTGAAATACGTATCCGGATACGGCTCCTCTTTCAGGGTGAAATGCCACCACTCGGTTTCCAGCGGCTGGAATCCGTGTGCCAGCATGGCATCCCGCAGGATCATGCGGTTGGCATACTGCTCGTCCGTAATCTCCTTATAATCCGGATGGCTGAGCTCACCGAAGTAATCAAACGTGCCGCCCATATCCACTTCCTTTTCCAGCTTCATATCAAACAGCGTCAGATCGACCGTACTGCCCCGGCTGTGACCGGAGTGCTCCATGATATAGCACTGCGGAAACAGCACATCTTTCTCAAGCTCCGGATAGAAGTACTCCTTCATCCGGACATCGTCCACATCCTTTGCCCATTCCACAAAGTGTGATACCGCCATCTGCGGCCGGTAGGCATCATAGATTTTCAGACGGTAGCCCTTTCCCTTCACTTCATCACTGACTTCCCGCAATGCCTGCCCTGCTTCCTTTGTCAGAAATGCCAGCGGCTCTTCATAGCCACGGATCCGTTCTCCCACAAAGTTATAGGTGGAATAATACCGGATCTCCAGAATCGCATCCGGCACTGCATCCGTTAACAGCACAAAATCAGACGCATCGTCCGACAGCTGAATGCCGTCTTCCTGAACTGTTTCCATTCCTGTTTCCTCTTTCTCTGCATTCGCGCCGCAGCCGGTCAGTATGATGCATCCCAGTAGCAGGCCAATCCGTTTCAGTCCCATCGTTCTCATATTCACCCCATCCCATCTGCATTATAGCCGGTTCCTTCCGCACAAAAAAGAAAACGGATGAGACAGTACCATCCGTATCTTCCTGATTGACAGAAACATTCCTGACTCAGACCCGCATGGATATGTTTCGAATTATGCAGCGGGGAACCATAAACAGGGAATAGCAAAGCCATTTCCTATCCCATCCTTCATTTCCTTTCTCAAACAAAAACGGGTCAAAATGTCCCAGTCATAAAACAAACAAAAATGCCTGCATTATGCAGGCATGAATACATCTGACGGGTGGGCGGAGGGAACAACACATTTCTCCCTCAGAGAATGACCGTTTAAAACACAGGCATTTGCCTGCCTCGGTTCAAAATCCCTTCACAGAAAAAACAGAACCTGCATCTGTTACAGATTCTGTTCCTGATTCTTAACAGGCGGCTTTCCGCTTACGATATTCCGTCACAATCTGATCTGCCACTTCATCGAATGTCATGGTTCCGGTATCAAACAGCAGATCGTAAGTGCTTCCGGCACCCCATTCGTTTCCGGTATGACTCTCGTAATACTTTTTCCGGTGCCTGTCCGTGCGAGTGACCAGTTTTACAGTCTTTCCAAGCGGGAGGTTTTCCAGCTCCATCTTCCGCTTCACCCGCTGATCAAACGGCGCCTGGATAAAGACCGACAGCACATCGATTTCTTCCTGCTTCAGCACAGCATCCGCGCATCTGCCTACGATAATGCAGTCACCGGCTTTCGCCAGATCTTTAATCACCATGGACTGCAGATCAAACAGGACATCCCCTGCCGGCTTGGTCCTGTTGACCTTCTCATTTCCTTCATGCATGGTGCGGAACAGAAATGGATTGACCGGCCGTTCATCTTCCGGGCGGAGGATCTCTTCCCGGACTTCTCCCTTTCCGCAGGCGAGCGTGATCATTTCCTCGTCATACACTTTAAGTCCTGTTTTTGTTCCGGTGCGCAGTGCAATTTCATGTCCTCCGCTTCCGAACTGTCTCCCGATGCAAATGATTGTGTTTCGCATGTCTATTCCTCCAATGCGTTCTTTACGCGGTCTGGAATGGTATAGGTATCACTGTAGTCAATGGTTGACTCCGCATTGATTGATAATGGTATGGATTCATCCGGCAGCTCTGCAGCGCCGCTCAGCGTACAGTTGATCCGGGTAATCTTTCCGTTATTCAGTGCGATCAGGATCGATCCGCTGCTGAGATCGGTTAACAGATCAGAATGTTCCGCAAGGATCGCTTCCTTCACAGCAGTGATCGATGCTTCATCGAGTTTGATCGTAAAGACTTTTGCGGAATCTGCCGAAGATACATCAAACGAGCCGTTCATCGAAATTTCATACAGGAGCTCCGGAAGTATTCCGGTCTTTGCCAGACTGGCATGTGCATCATCTGCCGCAAGCAATTCCCCGTTTTCCGTGCACATGGCATGTTCGTTGAAATAAACGACCAGATTGCCCTTCTGTACGGACCGGATCGGATTCCCGTTATTGTAATTGCGGTGATACTGCAGCGTATCGTTCAGATTCACCAGATCCGCATCTGCACTGACGGTTACCCTCGCACTCATCGATTCGCTGTGGGTAAGCATTGCCCATCCGGACAGCAGTTCCATATAGTCTTTGGATAAAACCGTATCTGCCGGCCGGTTCTCGGCCACTGCCGTTTTTACTGCTTCCGGTACAGCCAGTGTATAGACAGACGGATCACGTGTTATCAGCACACAATGCACATCATAAGCGGTCTTGTCTGCGTTTTTCAGAACACCTGCAGTATTCAGCTCGATACTGCTTAATGCCGCATTATGTTCACTTACGCTGACATCCACGGATTTGAGATCCGGCAGCTCATCCGCATATTCCGCCAGCAGAATCTTTAACAGCTCTTCAGCGCTGTCCTGCGAAGCAGTCAGACTGTATACCGTCTCATCGCCTTCCGCAGCAGTATGAATGCCTGCATGTTCAAAGATTTCGGATACCAGCACCGGCAGGCTGCCGTAATCCGGCGCCAGACTGCCGATCTCAAATGCTCTGCCGTTTTCGAGATACAGTTTGTTCTGACTGTAGTACAGAGACAGATCATTCATTGTTATGACGGTGATTCCGGATTCATCTTCCTGAATCAGGAAGGTTTCTTCGGTATCCTGATTGCCGACTTTCAGATGCAGTGAGCCTTCCATCGCCAGTGGTTTCGTATTCGTATATTCCCTAATCAGCTGGCAGGCTTTTAATCCGCCGGACGCAGCGGAATGCAGGAACCAAATGCCTGCACCAAGGACAGCGATGCCGAATACGGAAGCTGCAGCTACTGCAATCTGCAGTCTGCGATCCATCGCAATCCGGCTGCGAATGGCCTCATGTGTTTTCTTTCTGCGGTCTCTGGAATGACGCATGGCGATAATCAGTACGATCATCACAACGATGTATCCAAGCAGGGCATAGATCCACCAGCCCGGAATCGCACTCAGCACCGCAAGATCAGCTTCTGTGCCTTCCACTTCAAACACTGCATATCTTCCGACTTCATCGGAAGTAATACGATGCCAGCCGCCATCGGTTCTTAGATACATCTGATAGGTATCCGTAAGTGTTCCCGGCAGTAAATACCGCACTTCATGGAAGGAGGCTCCATCCTCCGGCATTGTCAGATGCCACTGTTCCAGCACATCATATGCGAGCCCTTTGCCCGGACTTCTGATGTACGAGACGATCGCATCCCATAACGAATTCCGGACTACTTTAAATGACGCACTGTCATGCGGTTCTGCCGTGACCGTCAGTTCCGCTTTGTTGTCAAAATGACCCTTTATGTAAAAGATCGAACGTCCGTTTGATCTGGACTCCGTGCTGGATAATGCCGTGAGATCAGAGCTGTAGACAGCAGTTACGACGGTATCCTGATGCAGACTGGTCAGATCCGTACGGTCATAATATGCATACATTCCGTCTTTCAGCGGGATTTCCGGCATATCTGCTTCCGTAAAAGAATCCCCGTACTCAAAGTGTATTTCTTTTAATACCTCATCATCTGCCACAAACTTCAGCGTGAAATTCCGGAATTCTGCCGGAAGTTCATAATTTTCCCGCAGGAACTCATAACTGACCGGTTCCGCTCTTCCCGCATAGCTTGCATTGTTAATACCGGAAAGATCATCGGAGACAAATACGTTATTCGTAAATGTTCCTGTATCGGTGCCTGCGATCGCACCATACGATTCTGTCGCATCGAGGATGCTGACCATCGAAATATTGGAATCAACGACACTGGAAGAACCGGAAACCGTTCCGGCTGTGCCTGCTCCGACAATGCCGCCGACTGCTGAGCCTCCGGACAGTCTGCACTTAACATAGTTGCCGCGAACGACTGCGGCGGCGATGCCGGCGATCCCGCCGACCTCATCCCCGCTTGCAGAACAGACATCCCCATAGCTTTCACAGTGAAGAATCAGACCAAGGTCCATTCGTCCCGTAATGCCGCCGATATCATTTCTTACCGTACGAACAACTCCGTCATTTACATCCCGTTCCAGTATGCATTTCAGTTCATACTGCTTCTTTGTCGATCCATCCAGCTCTGCGCTGATATCATCTTCCGGATCCGCCGTATACTCGATTCCCATCGCTCCGGCAATACCGCCGACATTCAGGGCGCCTGACACTTCACCGCGGTTTGTACACGATTCAATCTTTCCAAGCAGAACCGCGTCCACATTGGAATTCGATGTATCCTGCATCCATTCTTCCGGATGCTGAAGATCATACAGGGCGTTGTTCAGTGTTGTTTCAATGGAAGTAATGGAATTTGTGATGCGGTTGGCATCTGCCACCAGTGCATCCGCCTTGCCGGCAACTTCCTGCCGCAGTACATCAGCCTGATCGCTTAATCCTGCCACCGACGCAATCAGATCACTGTTTGCGCTTTTCAGATCAATCTGCTGCAGAACACTGACTTCATCTTCCGCATGATCACGGAACGCTTCGGTGCGGGACCGGATTTCATCCACATCGATACGGTCTGCCAGATCCGAAAGATTCAGATCCTGCAGTCTGGATTCAATCCCTTCCAGATCATCCTGACTGATTTCTGTCCTCTGATAGTCTGAAAGGTCTGCTAACGCATCTTTTGCATTGCCAACATAACCATTGATGGAATCGATCCGGTTACGCAGCTGTGCATCGGTTTCTTCCGCGTGGCTTTCCAGCGACTGCACGCTGGTTTCCAGTACTGACAGTTCACTGGACAGTGCTGCTGCAGCAGAAGCGGAAACATTCGCTGAGATATCCGGTTCTGCCTGACCGACAATGCCGCCGATATCTTTCCGTCCGAATACCTTCGCATAGTTGGTGCAGCCCAGCAAATGCCCGTCGGAGCGTCCGACAATACCGCCGGTGTTATAGCCAACCTGCGGATACCCGACTGTGCCTTTATTGCGGCACAGAATCACAGATCCATCCGAGTAGCCGGCAATCCCTCCCGTGTCGGAACGAACGATTCCGCTTTCCTGGGAAATCACCGATTTCGCATCCGGGGAGATGCCAAAGCTGATATTGCCTGCGCTCAGTTCGATATCATCCGCATCTGTATTGACATAGGCATTGTTCTCCGAACCGGTTATTGTGCCAAGGTTGTATCCGGCAATGCCTCCGGTCGTTGTCTGTCCATACAGCATTCCGCTGACTGAACCGTTCAGAATCATTCCGGATGCAGTGTTGATGCCGGCAATACCTCCGGTATTGCGTATGCCTTTCACGGTTCCGGTGAAGGAGCAGGAACGGATAATGCCGTTATTGATACCGGCAATGCCGCCGGTATTCACCTGCGTTCCCTTTGGTGTGATGGTTGCGGAGACATTCAGGTTTTCCACTGCACCGTCTTTTGTGATGACCTGGAACAACCCTGCAGGAGAGGATTCCGCTGTTAACTGAATTCCGGAAACCGTATGTCCGTTTCCATTCAGGGTTCCGGCAAATACCGGAGCAGTGGAGAATGCTTCTTCGGAAAGATTGATATCCGCACGAAGTTCGAAGACTTTTCCGTAACTCCATGCATCATAATTGCACTGTTTCAGGAACGTCAGAAATTCTTCCGTATTCCCGATATAGATTACGTCTTCTGTATCTTCTTCTGCAGAAACAGCAAGCAGCGTACAGAACAGTGAGAAGAACATCAGAACACTGAATAACACATGACGCAGTTTATTCATGGTGATCGCCTCCTTCCTGTTCCGTTGGTTCTGTTTCTGCCGGTGGCTGCAGTTCTTCCGGCGGCTGTCCGGCTGTTTCCGTCTGTGCGTTGCCGGATACCAGCGTTACATTCACTTCCCCGTCAACCAGACCGTTGACATAGCCGTTTACCTTGCCGTTGATTGTTCCGCTGACAAATCCGTCAACTCGTGTCATGCCATGCGAAACGGTGCGTTCTTTCCGCTTCACTTCAAATGAAGTATGATCAATCAGTTTGTCTCCAACCAGCAGGATTTGAGGCAGTACAAACATAACAAGAATAATCGATATGATGGTTCCTCTTCCCAGGCACTGACCAATCCCGCAGATGGTCGCTTCCGAAGTCATGTTTCCGATCAGCATTCCGGATGCCGCAAGAATCGAACCGGAGGTAATGATTGTCGGGAATGCAAAGTTCATGGTTTCAATGATGGCCGTTCTCCGGTCAGACTGATTCTTGATCTCTTGATAGCGGGAGCCGATTACGATTGCATAGTCGATATTGGCACCCATCTGAATCGAGCTGACAACCAGATAGCCCAGGAAGAACAATTGTGTGTTTGTGAAATACGGGAAAGAGAAGTTGATCATGATACTGCCTTCAATGACCAGAATGAGCAGCAGCGGCATGCCAACCGATTTGAATGTAAACAGAAGCACAACCAATACAATCAGTATTGATACTACCGTTACGACGGTGTTATCCACCGCAAAGGACTTCTTGAAGTCGTACTCATTTGTACTGTTGCCTGCCAGATAGACTTCACCTTTCCCATAGTACTTCTCCGCAATCGATTTCATCGTATTGAGGAATTCGTAGGTCGGATCTCCGCCTTCCGGCAGATTCAGATAAAACAGCATACGGTCATATTTTTCACCGGATAGCTGCACCTTTGCACTGTTCATCAGGATGTAAGCAGATTCCAGCTTCTCCTGTGTTTCTTCATCAAAGCTGATATAGCCTTTGTGCATCTCATCACAGACAAACAGAAACATGTCAATCAGCGGCACTTCATAATCTGAAATCTGTCCAAGCAGACGGCTGTAGTCTTCATCCCTAACCGCATAGGCAGAATAAAGAATCTGTGCTTCTTCATAGTCAATGCCGGCCAGTTCCGCAAACTCTCTTGGATTCAGCGCATCCGCAAGCTTATAACCGCCTAACGCATCTACACTGACCAGAGCGGTTGCACTGTCGACTTCTTCATACGTCATCAGTTCGTTATAGAGTTTCCGTTCGCTTTCGTACTCATTTCCCGGAACGATAACCGCAACCATATTCTTGGTATCAAAGGTTTTCGTAATGAGGTTTTCCGCAATCTGAATATCATTCAGCTTCGGAGTAACAATTCCTCCATATCCATAGGCATACGGACATAAGCCGGAGAAATAGTA
>JAEEPV010000021.1 GCA_016284975.1 Solobacterium sp. | reverse complement strand
CCGCATTATAGGCATTGGACTGCAGCAGTTTCAGAGCGTCCGTAAGGCTCTTCTTAAACTCTGCCCGGGCTTTCCCGTCTGCTTCACTGAGATCCAGACCATGACAGGAGCGGATGACCTCATCAAGGATCAATGTCTTTTTTCCAACCTCATAAGATTCCGCGGTATGAGCCAGAAGATCTCTCATCTTCCAGCTGGAATTGGTATCGGTCCTCATAATTTTGACACCTTCAAAATTCTGCCCGTTTCGATGCAGAAGATCCAGCACGCTTACGACACCGTTGAGATCAAATCCGTCAAACAGCATATAACTCAGCGGAAACTCCTGATGCCGGCCGTCAAAGTCTTCTTCCGTTTCAAATACCCGGTCCACTTTCTCATCCAGAACATCATCACCAATCACATATGCCGCAATACCAATTCGCTCCAGAATTGCCTGTGTTTTATCAGCCTCTGATTCATCAAGGCCATATATCAAAATCTTTTTCACCCTTCCATTGTATCGAAAATAGATGTTGTTTTGACCATACAGTGCATCGAATTAGAAAAAATATATGAATCACCATATAATGGAATCATCGAACTGGAGAATCCGTTATGAATATTTATGAAAGTGCTGAAGATTATCTTGAAGCAATCCTTATGATCAAAGAACGAAAAGGTTATGTTCGTTCTGTTGATATTGCCGATGAACTCCAGTATTCCAAAGCCAGTGTCAGTGTGGCGATGAAAAAACTTCGTGAAAACGGATACGTTTCTGTGGATCCTTCCGGTGCAATCTCCCTGCTTGAACCAGGTCGTGAAATTGCAGAACGGATCTATGAGCGGCATAAAGTGCTGACTGCAATCTTTGAATCGATTGGTGTTGATCATGATATCGCTGCCAAAGATGCCTGCAAAGTAGAGCACGATCTCAGCCCGGAAACATTCAAGGCGCTCAAGAAGTACTATCAGAAGATTAAGTGAACAGCCAAATGGCTGTTTTTTTCTTCCGTCTCCAAAAAAAGCCGGTCATGTATGAATGACTGGCTTTTCGTTTTTTTCCATTCAGGCTTCTGTTGCGGAAGCTTGGTTCTGATTCCAGATCCGCTTTGCAAACCAGGCAGCGAAAAGTGCCATGGCTCCTATAATCAGCTCGGTTACTGCTACCGGGAGTGTCTGAGCCGCAATGGCTGAAATAAAATCAACCAAGGCATGCAGCTCCACCGCAATCAGAAGCAGCTTCCTGTCTTTTTCCGGATTTTTTACGGCATAGAAAACCAGAATCGAAAGAGAGATCTGCAGTACGATCGCAAACAGACGTTCTGCCAGTGACAGCAGGAACACCCATGGGGATGTGCCGCACAGCTGTGCAGCCATCGATTCCATCGCAGCGAGGTTTTCTCCTTCCAGGCCGGCAGTAAGAGCCGCGATTCCCTGTGATTTCAGCGTCAGAGCATAGATCAGATTGGATACCATTGTGACCGTCCAGATATTGAACATCTCACAGCCGCCATGACCCGCTCCATACATCAATGCAGTCCCGTCTTCTTCCAGCTGATCCTTCAGGAATCGACTGAAGCAGAAGTATCTGGTCAATTCTTCAAACAGACCGGCCGCAATTCCTCCATACAGTGCATAAAGAAACAGATTCGAATTCAGTACCGTTCCGATCGGTGAATTAAATACAAGCAGGTGAAATCCACGTTCCAGCAGCATGACTCCGACCAGAAACCCTAACCATCCGATGATAAACGGTTTTCCGGACAGTTTCTTCTTCCGGTTCAGATAAATGAACAGTCCAATCGGGATTACAAGACCCATGATCAGATTGAAAATCAGAACCGCAATGGTAACTCCTGAGACCTGATACTCCATTTTTTACTTCCCCTTTTCTTTGAAAAAGATGCAGCATCAGCCGCATCTCAGTAATTAAACGCTCCGAGTACTTCCTGCGCAAAATTCTGCGCTTTGCGGATCTCCTTATCTCCGGGCTTTCCCTTATTCATAAACAGGAACTGCCCTTTCAGGTTCAGATGTCTCGGATACACCTGGATTCCTTTATGTTCCAGCAGATTTACCGCCAGTGCCATGTGATCCGTTCCGGTCGCGCTGGTACTGAACAATGCCGCTCCAAGAATCGAATTGACGGGCAGCTGATCCAGATAATCCAGCAGAATCGGATCCGGTTTTCCGGCATAGATTCCCATACCGATAAACAGCAGATCACTTGAAGTTATATTGTGCGGGGTAGTGATATCAATCGCTCCGATGCCGCATACTTCGGCGATCGCATCTGCGACCTTCATCGTATTGCCCCCACGTGAGTGATAAATAATATTTACATTCGCCATGCCAAATTCAAACCTTAATTAATTCTGAAAAATCTTTTCAAACAGACCATTCAGGAATGTCAGAATGATCGCAATCACAATTGCAGAACCGAACGAGGAAATCGTAGAACCGTTGCTGAGCTGAAACGCCGCCCAGAGAACGAACCCGTTGACAACAAATGAGAACAGCCCAAATGTGAGAAACGTCAGCGGTAACGATACCACTTTCAAAATCGGCTTGATTGTCATGTTCAAAAGCGTCAGCGCAAGTGCGGTTCCGGCAACAGCCATGAGATCCGCAAACTGAACCGAAGCTGAGAAATAATCAATCACCCAAAGTGATACTGCGTTAACAATCCAAACTCTAATAAATTTACTCATACTCGATAGTTTACCATTCTTTTTTAATTTGTCTTCATGTTTGCACTTTTTTCACACAAATTCACAAAAATCGAAGAACTATTTTTCATTGAACGTGCAGGTTACTTCGGCGGTTCCAAAATGCGGAAGAACCAGTTCAGTGCCGGCAGCAGGAATACCAGCAAGAGCGCTCCAACCGAGATCCAATCCAGAATGTGATTCGAAAAATGATCCGTTTTGAACTTCTCTTCCTTCGGTTCCATGATGATTGTGCGTTCCATCGGAGAACTGCCGATTGTTTCTCCATCCAGTGTGAAGATCACCTCTGCAGTGATTTCTTCCGGATCGGCAGAATCTTCATTTGTCACTACGATCTCTGCCTTCAGGAGAGAAGGATCCAGTTCCTTCGGCATCAGAATGCTGAAGGTGCTGTCAGAGGTAAAGACAACATCTGCAACATGTTTTTTGCCATCGGTAACCGCAATTGTTTTCGAACCGTAATCTGCCGGTGTAATGGTGACCGTCTGTGCGCTTTCAAAGCCATATTCGAAGATGCGGACGATATCACGATATGCCGCATCCGGTG
>JAEEPV010000203.1 GCA_016284975.1 Solobacterium sp. | reverse complement strand
GTACCAGTTCCATTTCCTTCTCAAACGGAATGACATGATCGGTATTCGCCATATTCAGCTTTCCGTTCATAAAACCGGAAAGATCATCGACTGCGTTCTTCGCTTTTGCCGGATCACTGTCGATCAGATAATAAACGGCATTCAATGTACTGTTCATCAGATTCGGATCAAGATTGAGCAGTGTTGTATTTCCGGTTGCCTTCGCACTGCTGGCTGCCACCGGTTCCGGTTTCTTTTCTTCTGCTTTGATATTCAGAATCTCATCCAGCTTGTTCAGTTCTTTCGGTTCTTCCTTCGGAAGGATCGTTTCTACCTTCTGTTCCTTCTGCGGTACGGATTCCGGTTCACTGACCGGTGCAGAAGTGCTGCGGGATTGTGAAAGAATACTGAACAGCAGCGAGAGGCACATTCCGATCGTCAGAAGTCCGCCGGCATAGGATGTTCCTTTCAGGAAGATGATCAGATAGACCGCAAAGAATACGGCAATCATAAAGACATACGTCATATGCGGAGAAGAACGGCGCAGACGCTCATGAAAATCGCTGAAGTATGTCAGATCCGCGATGATATTCAGAAGTGCCGGCAAAAAGCCAAACATCGTCCGCAGCAGTGCTTTTCCGTTTGCCTCGCCGGACGCAAACAGATCCATGAATGTAAGAAGCGTCAGTGAGAAGAAAAAGATGCCGAACATGTTTACGCCGATATAAGCCCATTCCCTTACACTCAGATCAAATACCCTCTTGATGCCGCCGCGTCTTGAACAGGCAAGCACTAACAGAAGAACAGCGGTGGAAAGCACAAAGATCAGAGAGATTGCCGGCATGATTTTCATCAGTGCTTCGGAGCGGTATGATTCCAGCTGAAGAACCATGAACACCGCATCCATCATGAACCAGAAAAAATACAGAATATTCTGACGGACAAAAATCAGCCGCTGCATGATCATAAAGAAACAGATCAGAAGACTGATAATCAGTGTCCAGAGATCCATTGATACTTCAATTGGATGAGAAAGCCATACTTCCATGCAAAAACTCCTCGTATGCTTTATTATACGACCCTGCTCTGATTTGGTCCAAAAATTCTATTCCCCTTTTTTATTGTTATCTGATAAAGTAGGGTTTGTTTTAGAAAAAAACTCAGACGGAAAGAGGCGGATTATGACAGATATCGCATTTGACTCCAAGAAGTATCTGCAGATGCAGAGAGACAAGATCCTTGAGCGGATCCAGATGTTTGACGGAAAGCTCTATCTGGAATTTGGCGGGAAGATGTTTGAAGACTATCACGCAGCACGTGTACTGCCGGGATATGAACCGAACAACAAAATCAGACTTCTCACCGAACTGAAGGATAAGGTCGAGATCATTATCTGCATCAACGCGAATAACATCGAGCATTCCAAACTTCGCGGTGATACGGGTATTTCCTATGATCAGGAACTGCTCCGCATCGTGGATGCCCTTAAGTCTCTGGATCTCTATGTCGGTTCTGTTGTCATCACACAGTATGCCCACCAGCCGGCTGCAGATACGTTCCGCAGACAGCTTAAGGCAGACGGCATCAAATCCTACCTCCATTATCCGATTCCCGGCTATCCGACAGATGTCGACTTTATCGTCTCCCCGGAAGGCCTTGGCAAGAATGAACATGTCAAGACGAGTCGTCAGCTGGTTGTCGTCACTGCCCCGGGTCCCGGCTCCGGAAAGATGGCAACCTGTATCTCACAGCTCTATAACGACAGCCGCAAGGGAATCAAATCCGGTTATGCGAAGTTTGAGACATTCCCGGTCTGGAACCTGCCGCTGAACCATCCGGTCAACCTTGCTTATGAAGCAGCTACTGCAGACCGCAATGATGGCAATATGATCGATCCGTTCCATCTTGACGCTTACGGGATCACTGCGATCAACTATAACCGTGACGTTGAGATTTTCCCGGTATTGAATCGTCTGTTTGAAGCGATCCAGAACGTGAGCCCCTACAAGTCTCCGACCGATATGGGTGTCAACATGGTCGGCTACTGTATTGTCGATGATGATGCCGCGAAAGAAGCCTCCAAACAGGAGATCATCCGCCGGTATTACAAGACAGTGGTTGAGGCATGGCGTGAGGAGATCAACCCGGAAAGCGTTGAAAAGATCAAGGTCCTGATGAATAAGGCCGATGTGACTCCGGAAGACCGGAAATGCGTGAATGTTGCCCGGAAAAAAGCGGAAGATACCGGTGCTCCGGCCATGGCGATCGAACTGCCCAACGGCAAAATCGTTACCGGAAAGACATCCAGCCTCTTCGGTCCGAGTTCTGCCGCGATCATCAATGCGATCAAATCAATGGCCGGCATCTCCAAAAACAAACACCTGATCGAACCGGCATTTGTCAAACCGATTCAGGATCTGAAAGTAAAAAATCTCGGAAATCATAATCCGAGACTTCATACCGATGAACTTCTCATCGCCCTCAGCATTGTCGCGCAATCCAGTGATGTCTGTGCGGAAGCGATGAAGCAGCTCTCTTCCCTGAAGGGATCGGAAGCGCACAGCACCGTGATCCTGCCGGCAGAAGATGCCAACATGTACCGGAAGCTGGGTATTAACGTCACGTTTGATCCGGTCTATCAGCACAAGAAACTGTATCACCGGAAGTAAACCCAAAAAGATCAGAAGCCGCTCATTTGGCCGACAGGGTTGGATGCCGTTATTACCGGTATTAAGCCACGCTTTCGTAAACGGAAGTGAAAAACACTGAAGGAGCAGCTCAAAAAAATGCCATTTAATTTGGCATTTTTTTCATTCGATATCTGAAAGGCTGTCGATAACCTTTTTCAGTTCGATCGGTACTTTTCGGGCACCATGCATGGAACGGATGCCGAAGGTCCGCAGTACCTTCATGGTCAGCAGCTCCGGCGGATATCGTTTCAGTACTTTGAGCCGCATGATCTTTTTCATTTTCAGATTGGCATCCTGATAATGAAACGGTATATCCGTTTCCACGACCTCTGTCCGGAACAGAATACAGGAATCCGGTGCTCCGGAATAGATATAAACAATATCTCCGGGATTTACACGAATCGTCTGTTTCCATTCCGAAATATGGCCGATTTTAAAATGCCGTTTGATATCGTAGTAGTTTGGATTGGACGGAACGATATACTCATTCGCTGTCTTTGCCACTTCATTGCCGCAGATCAGTTTCCTGCTGGTCCGGATCAGTGCCATGATCCGCTCATCTTTCAGCGTATCGTCCAGGACAACGGAAATCCATCTTTTCTTGTTCATATGCCAGGCCGGCCAGATCCCCGGTTCACAGATCAGTTTCTCATGTTCGCTGTCTTCTGATTTGAGGTTGATAACATCCACCCTGCCTTCTGAATCATCGGACTGAACCTTTGCCCGTTCAACATGCATGACAAGTCCGTACCATTTATTGGATCCGGGCACCCGGAAAACAGAGTGATCACCTTTGGCAAACGGACGGTCGCTGACATCGTGAAACTCCTGTTCAATCTTTTCTGCGATACGATTTGCCTGATCAGAGATAAACAGCTGTTCATCAAACGCCTTATCCCGAATCTCCATCAGAAGATCAAAGTACTCCTGACGGATCGTACTGACAAAAGCGCTGGTCTGAGACGCAACCCGCAGCGGCAGATATTCTTCATTCATTTCCGTCTCAATCACCCTGCCGATCACGGTGCCGTCCGGGCGAACATGGATATTCGCAGTAAATGCGCCGTCATGAAACGGTATCGAGATCTTCCATCCGGTCTTTCCATGATGAAAACCGTATGCGAGCAGCTTCTCCTCATTCACACGGCTTTTCTCAAATACAAGCTTCTCAAAATCACCCGGAATCGTATCCATCAGTCGATATAGTTTACAGCCTTCTTCTGTTTCAGAGTCTCTTTCATATTCAGCACCCGCTGATTGGAGGAACCCCGGAACCGCAGCCGGATATTCTTTTTCTCTTCCATAAACGGTCCGTCAACCAGCACATCCAGATATGACAGCATTTCATCCGTGACTTCACAGTGCTTCCTGCCGCCTTCTGCGAGATCTTTCTCATATACAAATCCGGTATAGCACCAGATATCCTTGTCCGGCAGTTCTGTTGTTACGCGCCGCAGCAGTTTTACCAGCTCCCTCTGGTTTTCCGGTTCAAACGGTTCTCCGCCCAGCAGTGACAGTCCCTGAATATTCGAACTGTTCAGCGCATCCAGAACTTCCTGCTCTGTTTCTTCGGTATAGGGGTTTCCGTATTTGAAATCCCAGGTCTCCGGCTGAAAGCAGTTTTTACAGTGATTGGTGCAGCCGCTGACAAACAGTGATACCCGGACCCCTTCTCCATCGGCGATATCGAATTTTTTAATATTTCCGTAGTACATATTTCCTCTTCGT
>JAEEPV010000202.1 GCA_016284975.1 Solobacterium sp. | reverse complement strand
GGTTGTCAACTCCGATGTATGTACATTCCTGAAAACCTACAAACGCAAATTCTACAGGGATCGAAAGGCTTTATTGATTGAACTGGGTATTCGAAAGGATAACTGTAAAATTTTGACCACTAAAACTGTTAACTATTGACCACTAGAATCGTTAACCTATGACTGCATTTTCTGTTAAATTTTCAACCACTCTTAACAACAATTCCGGGCTGAGTTGAAATGAATCGTGTTTTTTGAGTTCTGACGGATGGAAAAACAGGGAACTATCTTATGAATTCATGAACGAAAGCTCATAAAAAGAAACGGAGTATTCTCTTTGTATCGTATTAGTATTATGATCGGTGTTAAGTAAGCCGGAATAAGAATATTGAATTCTGACGAAGGAAACTCTTTATGAACGGGACAAACGAAAAAACCGAGAAGGAGATAATAAAAGAACAAGCCGCAACAATCCGCCTGCTTACAGATCTGACAGATGCCGGAAGCTGGATTATTAATTATGCGCCGGACGGATCTCTGAAATCTGTGGAATGGGGAGATGGTCTGCGCCGGCTGATGGGTTATACAGATCAGAACGATTTTCCGAACAGTACAGAATCTATTATCCGTGGTCTTCATCCGGAAGATAAAGAAATCATTCTCAGAGGCATTCGCACAGGTGTTTTTGATGAGAGCATCATGCGAACTGCGGGTTATGATTTCCGCTTTTTCAAAAAGGATGGTACGGTCAGGTGGTTCCGAACCAGAGGAATGCTTACAAGGGATGCGGATGGCAGACCGTTGCAGTATAGAGGCGTCATAATCGATATAACCAATGAAAAGGTGCATGATGCGCTGTACGCTGAGCTTCAGAATGAGGCATCAGCACTTGACACCATTCATGAAATGCTCGGATCAGGCAAATGGTCCATGGATTTTAATGAAGCAGGTGTGATGGTTCAAGTCAGATGGAGTGATGAGTTTCGCCGGATGATTGGCTATCATGGGCCGGAAGACTTTCCGGATGTACTTAAATCCTGGTCCAATCTGCTTCATCCCGAGGATAAGGAACGCGTGCTTACGGAGTACAATGAAACGATTTCCGATTATACCGGTCAGAAGACCTATGACGTAGAATACCGTCTGCTGACAAAAAACAGAGGGTATCGCTGGTATCGTGCGGTCGGCAAACCTACACGCCGGCCGGATGGTTCTCCGATTACCTATATCGGCGTATTCATAGACATCACGGAACAGAAAGAGTCTGCTCAGAATCTTTCTGCCGCAAGAAAAATGGCGGATATTGATTCTCTCACCGGCATAAAAAACAAAAATGCATTCGTTCAATGGGAGAATAAGATCAATGCGGCAATTGAAAATGGCGAACAGGAACCTTTTGCAGTAGTGGTCTGTGACGTCAATGATCTGAAAAAAGTCAATGATCTTTATGGCCATAGGGAAGGCGATGCCTGCATCCTGGAAGCCTGCCGAAAGATCTGCACCGTCTATGAGCACAGTCCGGTTTTCCGGGTCGGAGGAGATGAATTTGTAGTACTTCTGTCAGGTGAGGATTACAGCGATCGGAAGAACCTTATAGAAAAGATCAATGCGATTCCGAGTAATCATTCGAAGATCAGAGTCGGTGAAACCATATCAGCAGGCATGGCAGAATACAGAAAGAATCAGCATGCTTCTCTTATGAGTGTTATGGAAGAAGCTGACAAGGCTATGTATGAGAGAAAGCAGTTCCTGAAAAAGAATGTTCTCCTAACAGTTACCGGTACGGAGGGGAATCCGGCGAATGAGTATATTCCTGTGATCCATACAAGGAAACGTATCCTGATTGCGGATGATGTTGAAATGAACCGGGAAATTCTGTGCGATCTTCTGCAGGATGACTTTGATATTCTGTGTGCTTCGGATGGCATTGAAACCCTGGACACCTTGCGGAGTCAGAAAGAGGAGATAGATCTCGTTCTGCTTGATCTGCAGATGCCGAATATGGGCGGAAGAGAAGTACTCGCCCAGATGCAGATCGATGAAGATCTTATGTCTATTCCGGTGATCATCCTGACGGTTGATCAGCAGGCTGAACTGGATTGTCTGAAGATAGGAGCAATGGATTTCATCCCGAAGCCCTTTCCGGATATTGAAATCGTAAAGGCACGCATTTCAAAATGCATTGAGCTGTCGGAAGACCGTGACCTGATACGGTATACAGAACGTGACAAGCTGACCGGGCTGCTGAACAAAGATTTTTTCTTCCGCTATGTCAGCAGGCTGGATCATCTGTATAAAGAAACTGCTTTGGACGCGGTGGCCTGTGATGTGAACAGGTTCCGTTTCGTCAACAAACAATACGGGCGGCAATTTGGTGACAAGGTGCTTCGCAGAGTTGGCGCAGGCTTGAAAAAACTGGCACGTGAGACCGGCGGCATCGGCTGCCGGCAGGGCAGCGACTCCTTCCTGCTCTACTGCCCCCATCAGGAGGATTATGCCTCTTTGCTGAGGCAATTCACAGCGGATGTATTTGCCGGGGAAGAGATGGCGGACAAGGTCAGCCTGCGCTTCGGCGTCTTTGCAAATGCGAAGCGTGAGCCGGATGCGGAAGAGCGGTTTGCCCGTGCGGCTGCCGCGGCAGAAAGCATAAAGGACGATCCCGCTGTGATCTGCGGATACGCCGACGAAACCTGAGCGGTGATTTCAGCAGCGCGCATCTGAAACAGGCAGGCAAAAACGCGGGAATCGGGGAAGAAAAATGAAAGCGAACAATATGGGAATTTCAATAAAAAGAACGAATCTCGTCATAACGGTGGCTGCGCTTCTGATTTCTGTACTGCTGATTCTGGCGACCTTTGACGCTAACGCCCGGTATTCGGAAGTCCGCACGGCAACGGATCGGTACATCCAGTGGCAAAAGGACGCATCAGCGCTGCAGGCAGCCTCGGATTACCTTACGGAGCAGGCCAGGTGCTTTGCGGAGACCGGAGAGCGCGTCTATGTGGACAATTATTTCACGGAGGCGGAGGAGACCCGGCGAAGGGATCATGCCGTTGCCCGGATCCATGACTATGTCGGCGAAGCCCCGGCTTACCAGGCGTTGTCGCAAGCCATGGAGGAATCTCTGGCGCTGATGGACAGGGAATATTATTCCATGCGCCTGAAGATCGACGCCTGCGGTTATGATGTTGACGATTACCCGGAGGCACTCCGGAAAGTC
>JAEEPV010000201.1 GCA_016284975.1 Solobacterium sp. | reverse complement strand
TGGGACTCGAACGTCCCGATCAGGGAGCGGTCTACTATGATGAGAAGGATATCTCTCTCGTAAACCAGAAGTCCCTGCGCCAGAGGATCGGTTCCGTGTTCCAGTTCAGCAAGCTGTTCCCGGGAACGATCTATGACAATGTCGTCTTCGGCGCAACGACGGAAGTGAGTGAAGAAGAAGTATGGGATGCGCTGGATAAAGCCTGTATCGGTGATTTCATCCGCCAGCAGCCTTTAAAACTCAATACCGAGATTTCCGAATCCAACTCCAGCGGTTTCTCCGGCGGACAGCGTCAGCGTCTTCTGATCGCCCGTGCATTAGTCGGCAAACCGAGAGTGCTGGTATTGGATGAAGCGACATCCGCGCTGGACAACCTGACTCAGAAACAGGTGCTGGATTCCATCAATGAGCTGTCCTGTACTGTACTCATGGTTGCGCACCGTCTTTCAACCGTTATGAATTTTGACCGGATTATCATGCTGGAAGAAGGGCAGATCGCAGAATCCGGAACGTACGAAGAACTGATGGAACTCAACGGCAAGTTTGCCGAGCTGGTGAAAAAACAGCTGATTGATGAGGAAAAGGACAGGAATAAGGCTTCCAAGGGAAAGAAACCGGAGCCGGTCATTGTGGCATAAGTTCCAGATAACCTGTACGTGTAAAAAATCGCATTGGCAATATGTATGATTGAAATCGAACAATCAACGAATGCCTTTGCGATTTTCATTTCCTGAATCGTTCTGCTGCCGCTCTTTGCTTTTTGTCTTTACTGTTTTCGGAAAACGATCTCTGAAGCTGTTCAAGGAAGCGTTCCGCAATCGGAGTGAAGGCCTGATACCTGTTCCATGCAATATAAAGCTTTGTTTCAAGCTTTGGAGTTAAAGGACGGAATACAAGATCACTGCTGTCAGAGGTATCAACGAGGTGATCAAAGGTCAGCAGATAGCCAAGGCCTTCTTTTGTGAAAATGGAACCATTATAGGAAAGGCGGAAAGAGCCTTCGAGTTTCATTCTGGAAAACACGGATCCTGCCCATTCTTTTATTTCATTATTCCATGCCTGCTCTGAGCAGAATAAAGGCAGTCCCGCAAGATCGTTTGCACGGATTGTTTTTTTGTCTGCCAGAGGATCGTCTTTTGGTATCACGAGTCCCCATTTATCGCTTTCGGGAAACTCTATAAATTCATATTTGTGACTGTCGGGATATTCCGCAAGGACAAGAAAATCAAGCAATCCCTTATCAAGCTTGTCTGCGATCTGCTCGGTATCACCGCTGGTGATGTGGTAGTGCAGATTCGGATAACGGTTTTTGAATTCCTTGATTACTTTGGCAAGATGCTTGATCTGAAAGGATTCTGCCAACCCCAGATACAGTTCACCGCCTGTGATGTCATCGAGCGAAACAAATTCCTGTTCGATCTTGTCAGCCATGCGGATAAGATCTTCGGCACGGTTTCTGAGGAGGATGCCTTCGTCTGTCAGACGGATACTGAAGCTGTGCCGAGTAAACAGTTTCTTGCCAAGTTCTTCTTCCAGAGACTTTAACTGCTTGGATAGTGTCGGCTGGGTTACATGCAGTATTTCCGCTGCCCGTGTCATGTTTTCTTCCCTTGCAACGGCAAGAAAGTATCGGAGGGATCGTATCTCCATATCAGCACCGCCTTTTCCCTGATATGCCAAACAGGAATATCATGATATTCATTATAACCATTAGCGAGAACTGCTGTCATCGATTTAAATGGGAAATGGAAAGAGCAGACAGGCTTATGAATGTGAGGTTTTCCATGGATCAGATGCGATTAAAGCAAAACCTGTCCGATGCCGGATGCAGTATCGCGACGATAGACGAAATCACCGGAATGTGTGAATCGGGGAACATAGAGGGAGCCTTGCATCTCCTGAAGAAAGACCGATGCAGGCTTATGGATGAGCTGCATGAAAGCGGAAGGAAGGTCGACTTAATGGATGTTCTGATCCACAGAATAAAAAAAGAGCTTCAGGCAAATCAATGAAATACGGAGGAAGATGATCATGATGAAGACAGAAGAATTGAAAATGGTTAAGGAGTGGGATAAGACGTTCCCCAAGAGCGAAAAGGTGAATCACAGCAAAGTGACATTTGTAAACCATTTTGGCATCACGCTGGCGGCAGATATGTATGTACCCAAGGATGCCTCCGGAAAGCTTCCTGCAATCGCTGTATCCGGTCCTTTCGGAGCATGTAAGGAGCAGGCATCCGGGCTTTATGCACAGACAATGGCTGAAAGAGGATTTCTTACAATCGCATTCGACCCTTCATTTACGGGAGAGTCCGGTGGATTTCCAAGAGCGATGCATTCACCGGATGTTAACGTAGAAGATTTCCAGGCGGCTGTTGATTTTCTTTCTGTACAGGATAATGCAGATCCAAAGCGTATTGGTATCATCGGTATCTGCGGCTGGGGCGGAATGGCTCTTCAGACAGCATGTATAGACACAAGGATCAAGGCGACCGTCACCTCAACGATGTACGATATGTCCCGTATTGCCGGCAACGGATATTTTGATTCGGCTGACAGCAAAGCAGCAAGAAAGGCCGCAAGAGAAGCTCTGAACAGACAGCGCACAGAAGATTACCGAAATGGCAGCTACGAAAGGGCTGGTGGTGTGGTTGATCCGCTTCCGGATGACGCTCCGTTCTTTGTGAAGGATTATTACAATTACTATAAGACTGAAAGAGGCTATCATGCCCGCTCTCTCAATTCCAATGACGGATGGGCTGTGCAGGCAGGAACATCCCTTGCAAACACAAGGCTGTTCACTTATGCGGGAGAGATTGACAGTGCTGTGCTTATGATACATGGCGAAAAAGCACATTCCTGCTATATGAGTCAGGATGCGTTCAAACTCCTGAAGGGAGATAACAAAGAACTCATGATTATTCCTGGTGCTGTACACACAGACCTGTATGACGGCGGTGATAAGGGTTATATCCCCTTTGATAAGCTGGAAAGCTTCTTTAATGAGTATCTGAAGTAATCGGAGGTTAAAAAAATATGGGCAAGAAAGTACTGATCATATCTGCCAGTCTGCGCTCTGGCAGCAATTCTCACCTTCTGGCAGAGGCGTTTGGCAAAGGGGCAAAAGAGGCAGGCAACGAAACAGAAATCATTAGCCTCAAGGATAAAGATATTAAGTTCTGCAGAGGCTGCTTTGCATGTCAGAAAACACAGAGATGTGTGATCCGTGATGATGCGGATCTGATCGAGCAGAAGATGGAAAAAGCGGATGTCTTGGTATTTGCTACACCGATTTATTATTACGAGATGAGCGGGCAGATGAAGACTATGCTCGACAGGGGAAATCCTCTGTATACAACGGATTATGTATTCCGTGACGTTTACTTTATTGCGGCGGCTGCTGA
>JAEEPV010000200.1 GCA_016284975.1 Solobacterium sp. | reverse complement strand
GTTTTTACTTCTGAGGCAGTGGCCGAAATACCATTGTTGTATATAAAGAACTTGTTCGGTTCGTTTATAATAGTCTTGCGTATACCGCTGTTTACGGCGACTTTTGTGCTTAAGAAGGACCTGATATTTCCTTCCAGCAGCTGTGTATCGAGCTTTTCGTACAGATTTGCGAGCAGGGTTCCCGGCATTGCACACATATATCCCGGGTAAATTCCCGAATCAATAAGCAGGCATTTTACCGGCTCGCCGCCATAATCAGAGAACTCAATCTCCCGCGTCTCGCCTTCATCCCTGATGTTTTCATATAGGCGGTCAACGGTCCAAATTCCGAATTCAACGGTAACTCTGTCAATCTCCGCAGAATCTATCGTCTTTGCTGCTGCACTTCGAATCTTATCTGAGATCAAGAAGATTTTTACCTTTCTAATCTTCTCTTTTGCGTGTCCTTGGTACAGCATTTGGAAAAGATAGTATACAGGATCACTCTTGTCGATCTCGGCTTTGATTGTTCCTTTGAATGATTCTTCAACAAATGCCATGCATTCGCGGAACAACTTCTCAGCCTCAGTCTTAATCAGCGTAATTGGATCCGGCTGATCATAGAAATCCGCGATTACCAAGCTGACAGTTTCTTCAAAAATATTCTCCGAGAAGCCATCGACTCTGACGTTCCTTCTGCCGATCTTATACGGACGCTGGTAATGTGCACAGGAAAAATCACTGATAAATCCGGCGTCCGAAAGGTACTCAATAAAGACATTGACAAAGCTTGTATGCTTCAACTCATTATTGGCTTCTGAATACAATGCGGCTTCGTCCAAAAGAGCTGCTCTGAACTCAAGTATATCTTGATTCTCCATCTGTCTGCCTCCACTCTTCTATCCCGCTTAAGAACAATTCGTATTTTGCGGATTTTATGGCTGGGGCAAGGTCTGATTTGCTGATACGAGGAAAACTGCTGTCAACAAGATATCGGTCTTTCCCTTTGAAAACGAATAGGTATTCCTTGTAATGTTCATTATAAGAATAACCTTTTGCCAGTAGTTTGCGGTTCAGCACGGCTTCTGCTGACATGCTCAATTTGCTTTGCAGCTCCTGGATAATAGAATTGAGGGTATATGTTTTTTCGCTCTCTTTTCGGACTTGATCTAAGCGGTATACCGTGAGGAATCCATCCATATCGTGATCAAGCTGTTCAACAGATGAAATGCTGACATAATCTGAAGAGGACTGAATGGTCTTAATCTCATTCCAAGTCTCATCAAACACAAAATCTCTGCTGGCGTCTTTATGGGTTGTCCATGCATTAATCAGTTCTTGCTCGTATCGTCCCGACGATAATTCATCAATCATATACTTGACTTCACCCATTAACCCTCGGATCTCATGCAGAGGGAGAATTCCAAGGTGAACGTCTGCCATTAGGGAATACCATTTCCGAAATGTATCAAACAAAACGCTTACAGCTTCTTCTTGTGTCGCGCATTCTCTGGATGATTGAATCAGCTCAAAGCAAAGGCAGGCATACTCTTTGATTAGGTTTTCTGAAAGAAGTTCAATAGCGAAATAGAATACGTCTCCTGCCTTGTAGTTTGTAATACCAATTGCTTCCGTAGACTGAAACTTCTTGATTGACTTTTTTACCGGAACCAGTAATTCCCGATTTCCTTTTTCGTTAATGTTCAGGAACAGGTTCTTAATCGGGTGTTGATGATCAACCAACAATTGTCCTCCGCGGCATGCATCCCAGCGGCTGATAAGCTCATCATAGGTCTTCATAGACGATATCATCTCCTTGTTCTTCTTCGAGCTGCTGGGCTATTGTGTTCAAGTATACTTTGATCTTCTTTTTCTTCGATTTTTCTCTCTTCCCCTGCTCATAATCCTCGTCAGATGGGAAGCCCAGCCCAAGCGCAATGACCTTGCATTCGTCGTCTTCGAACATATCGGAATCATCTTTTGCTTCATCTGTCAAGCGGAGAAAATGGATGAGCAGTAGCGGATGATCGAAATAATGGAGAATAAACTCATCAGGGATGTCCTTCAGCCCTGTTCCATCCTTTTTCGCGTTCAGGTCG
>JAEEPV010000020.1 GCA_016284975.1 Solobacterium sp. | reverse complement strand
CTTCATCCTGCCCGCGGAACGGCTCTGTTTCCCCGCAGCGAAGCGTCTTGCCGTCAAATGTCCCGGAACAGTCGCTCAGTACACTTCTGGTCTGTTCGAGAAAATCGATATGTTCCGCATATACATGAACGGCACTCATTTCAGAAACTCCCGGATCTCTTTCGGAAAGTAAATTCGATCATCCCGCAGAGTCCTGCCTTTGACAAGACTGGCAACGATATTGGATGCCTGTGACAGTTCTTCAATCTTTCCGCCATGGAGCCGTACCCGGATTGCATTTCCGGCGGATACCCGGTATGGAATATAGACACGCTGACCGACATCATCTTTTGCCAGATAATAGGCCGGATCATAACCGTGCTGTTCCAGTATCCGGCTCACCTTGCGGATATTCAATGCGCTGGCTTCCATGTAGTCAAACAGTCCCCGGTTCAGCAGCCGCGCAGAGAGATCCGCCGTGATCGGATCCTTACAGCGGGAAAGCACTTCAAAGGCGTAGCTGCATGCATATTCATCCAGTACGAAGTATTCCGAAAGGCTGAGCTTTTTCCCTTCGATCAAAGGCTTGAATTCCGGAATGGAACGCGGCAGCTTTCCTTCCCTGCAAAGATCCCTGAGCCTTTTAAACAGGCTCCTCAGCATGCATTCAAAGCTTCGTGCCCCCGGATGGTAATAGATCTGCCAGTAACTGTGATAGCGGGCCATGACATAGTTCTCGATCGCATAGACGCCGCTTTCCTTCAGGACGACCAGGTCATCACTGACCCGCATTGTCCGTAAGATCCGCTCCAGATCAAATCTGCCGTAGGAGGTACCGGTAAAGTAAGCATCCCGCAGCAGATAATCCATCCGGTCGGCATCCAGCTGGCCGCTGACCAGCTGCGGCAGCAGCGGATTCTTGGACTTGTGGCGGATCACATCGGCCACATCCGCAGAAAGCCCCTGCGCGGTTTCCTCGAGGATCCCGCGGATTTCCGGATCCTCCTCTATGATCCGGCAGGTAAATAGTTCATGGGATTCCCCCACGACTTCCTCAAAGGCATGCGAATACGGTCCATGTCCGACATCATGAAGCAGCGCCGCTGCCATGACGGTGATCTTTTCTTTTTCCGTCAGTGCGGAAGCGATATCCGGAACTTCCGTCACCATGCGGCGGACGATCTCATAAACGCCAAGCGAATGCGAAAAACGTGTATGATCCGCCGTATGGTAGACCATAAACGCTCCGCCCAGCTGACGGATCCTGCGCATGCGCTGGACCCAGGCGGAATTGATCAGTTTCCAGATCACTTCATATTCGACCTGAATATGCGAATGAACCGGATCCCGAAGCACCTTCACTTCATCCGTTCTGCGAAACGTATTCATTCCCTGTTCTCCTCCAGCAGCACCACCGCCTGTGCCAGGACGCCTTCCCCGCGGCCGACAAATCCCATGCCTTCCCCACGGGTCGCTTTTACGCTGACTCTGGAAAGATCGGTATGGAGCACACGGGCATAGTTTTCACGCATGGCCGGAATATGCGGTGCCATCTTCGGCCGCTCGATCAGTACAAGACTGTCCACATTGCCGATGTGATACCCTCTCTCTTCCATCATGCGTACAACTTCTTCCAGAATCATAAGAGAATCTGCCCCTTCCCATTTCGGGTCTGTATCCGGGAACCAATGGCCAAGATCGCCAAGCGCCAGAGCCCCCAGGATCGCTTCCGCGATCGCATGGCTCAGTGCGTCTGCGTCACTGTGACCGAGAAGCCCTTTTTCAAACGGGATCTCCACTCCGCCCAGGATCAGTTTTCTGCCCTCCGCAAGGCGATGAATATCTGTTGACTGTCCGATTCTCATGATGATTCCTACTCCTTCTGTTTTCTCTAACATCATAGCGCCTGCAGCTGTTTATGCCAAAATATCCCGCGGATAATCAAAATGCTGGAAACGTTTCCAAAAAATGGGTAAAATAGTCCCATGAAGAAGAAAATGCATCTTCCACCTCAGATCAAAACAACGATCCGGACACTGAACGACGCGGGTTATGAAGCCTATGTTGTCGGTGGTGCAGTACGTTCGTGGCTGCTTGGAACCGAGATTCATGATTACGATATTACGACCAGTGCAACTCCGGAAGAGATCAAACAGGTTTTTGCGGATCATAAAACCATCGATACCGGCATCCAGCATGGAACGGTCACGGTTCTGGAAAAGAAACTGCCGATCGAGATTACCACTTACCGGACGGAGAATCATTATTCCGATCACCGTCATCCCGATTCCGTTTCGTTTACACGATCTCTGGAAGAGGACTGTGCCCGCAGAGATTTCACGATCAATGCGCTGTGCTACCATCCGCAGGAAGGAATCCGTGATTTTTTCGGCGGTGTTCAGGATCTGCAGAATTTTCTGATCCGCGCCGTCGGAGATCCGTACCAGCGGTTTGAAGAAGACGCCCTGCGCATTCTTAGATCGATCCGCTTTGCGGCACAGCTTGGCTTCACCATCGAAGAGAACACCCGTCATGCGATCACCGAGAAAATGCCCTCCCTGTCTTATGTTTCACAGGAACGCATTACGGCAGAACTGGTCAAGACGGTCGGAGCCCCCTATTTCAAATCGATTCTTCAGGAATATCAGCCGCTGTTTCTGCAGCTGATCCCGGAGCTGAAGGAATATCCCGAATCCAGATGGTCCGGTGTGTATATGAATATTTCCCGGAGCCCGAGTGATGCGTGCGTACGGATGGCACTTCTGCTGGACAGTCTCAATGACAGCGCCCGCAGCGATGAGATCCTGCGGCGGCTGAAATATTCCAACAATGACCGGTACGCGCTGGTCAATCTGCTTGAAACGAAAAATCTTCCGCTTGCGACAAAAATCGATATGCGCAAGGCACTCAATCGGCTCAAGGTATCGGTAACACAGTTTTTCGATTTCCGGTGTGCGAGAGATACGCGGCTTGATCGCGCACAGCTCGAAGCGTTTTATAAAGAAATCATACAGAACAACGACTGCTATACCTTCAAACAGCTCGAGGTCAACGGCCGTGATCTCAAGAGTCTTGATCTGAAAGGCCCGCAGATCTCCGCCGCCATGAACTCCTGTCTAATGGCAGTAATGGAAGAGCGGCTCCCGAATGAAAAAGAAGCTCTTCTGGAGTATCTGAAAGAGCTTCATTCCTGAACCTTTATACAGTCCGGCATCGCAAGCCGGCTGTTTTTTTACAGTTTGCGGAACTGTTCTACATCGAGCACGAAGATTGTCGCTCCGCCTACCTGTACTTCCACCGGGAAGGAGGCATAACGGCCGATATCATAGCTTGCGGTCGAAGGAACGATCTCGGTGCGGCGCTTGGATTCACTGCCGATGATTTCGATGCAGTGCTCTACAAGATCATCCTCCGTACCGACGATCATGGTTGTGTTTCCGGCTCTCAGAAAGCCGCCGGTTGTGGCGAGTCTGGTGACGGAATAGTTTTCTTTTGTCAGTGCAGCATTGACCGACGACGCATCGTCGTTCGATACAATTGCAAGAATCAGTTTCATATGAGCGTCTCCTTTGTTTTCACATTATTATCTGTCTGTATTTTACAATTTCTGCTTACCCTCTTGCCAGTGTTTCCCATGTCTCACCGCTGTTTTCACTGACGATTACTTCCGGTGCACCGGATTGCGGTGAGGTCACGCCATACAGCGTATAATCCCCATCGACATCCATGTTATAGACCATGTAGGCATGTCCATCTCTTATCATTTCTTCCGTCGTATCAAGTTTCCCGACGGCATTCAGCTGTGCCTGAACTGTTTCATAGGAACAGAGCTTATCAAAATAACTCTGTGCATAGAAGCCGATCTCCGTGGAATCAAAGGCATCATATGGTGTGATATCCACGACGCCCATGCGGTAATCGGTGCGCAGTTTTCCCGATCCTGCGGCAATACCGGTGTACATCCCGCTGCCATCATCCACACCGTTGGCGAGGTAGCAGATCATTCCGACCGGATCGACCGAATCGCCGTCTTCCACATAAATAAACGGTTTCGCCGCTATTTCATCCAGCCATACTTCGGTGATCTCACCGGCAAAGAAGTTGTAGCGTCCGACCCGGATCCCGGCATTGTCTGCCGGAATAATGAGATAAACATTGTTCTGTTTCTTTCCCTGATCTCCATAGATGATCCGTTCGGATGGAATCTCGGAAACAATGGAAAGTCCTTCCAGTCCCGCAGCCCGCTTCAGAATATCATCAACCGTCCGATCCGGTCCGGTTCCCCCGAGAAAAGCGATCCGCATTACTTCATAGGGTTCCATTTCATCGATATATGCCTGCAGTGCCGCCGAAACTTCAGGTTCCTTCTGCCCGGCAGGTTCCGCAGTCTCAGGTGCGGAAGATTCCGTTTCTTCTATGGTTCCTGTCGGAGCCGGTTTCGCGCAACCTGCCAGCAGGATTACCGCACAGACCAATGCCAGCATCCGTTTCATATACTGAAACCTCCTTTATATGATGATCATTCTAACTGTATTTTCCTTAACAATATTATAAAGTATTTCCGTTTTCCGAACTGTGCACCCCGAAAAAAAAGATGTGAATCTCACACCTTTTCTCATACATTGAACCGGAAGAATACGATATCTCCGTCCTTCATGACATAATCCTTGCCTTCGATGCGGAGCTTTCCGTGTTCTTTCAGCGCGGCCTCCGTCCTGTATTCCATGATGTCCTCATAACTGTAGACTTCCGCCTTGATAAATCCCTTTTCAAAATCGGTATGAATGATTCCGGCACACTGCGGAGCCTTCATTCCCTCATGGAATGTCCAGGCCCGGTTCTCCGGTTCTCCGACCGTAAAGAACGTACGCAGTCCGAGCAGATGATACGCCGCATGAATGATCTGATCGAGACCTGCCGTCTGAATGCCGAGCTCTTCCAGAAACGCAGCTTTTTCTTCCTTGTCCATTCCCGACAGCTCTTCTTCCATCCTCGCTGAGATCGCGATGCATTCGCTGTTTTCCTTTTCCGCAAATTCCTTTACGCGCCGGTAGTATTCACTGTCTTCCGGATTGCTGACTTCATCCTCGCTCATGTTAGCGACATAGATCACCGGTTTTGAGGTCAGAAGCGAATAGTTTTTCAGATATTCCTTTTCCGCTGAAGAGAGGTCCAGCAGCCGCACCGGTGTTCCGGCCAGCAGTGCTTCCTTGAATTTCTGCAGAGCGTTGTTTTCCTCAACGGCACCTTTTTCCTTTGTCTGTGCCTTCCGCAGCACCTTTGCAATGCGGTTTTCTACCGTATCGAGATCGGCCATGCACAGCTCGAGATTGATTTCCTCGATATCCCGGATTGGATCGACCGATCCCTCCACATGTTCGATATTCGCATCATCAAAGCAACGCACAACATGAATGATCGCATTGGTCTCACGAATATTGGCAAGAAACTGGTTGCCGAGCCCCTCGCCTTTGGATGCGCCTTTGACAAGACCCGCGATATCCGTGAATTCAAATGTTGTATAGATAACTTTCTTCGGATGGAACAGTTCATTGAGGTTTTCCATCCTCTCATCCGGCACTTCAACCACACCGACATTCGGTGCGATCGTTGCGAACGGATAGTTTTCAGCCAGAACCTGGCTGTTGGTAATAGCGTTGAATAACGTCGACTTTCCGACATTGGGAAGTCCGACAATTCCTGCAGTTAATGCCATATTAATTTCCTCCGGCAAGCAAACAGTATATCATCATTCCGAAACAGGTGCTTTCTCGACCACCCGCTTCAGCTTCCGCTCAAACTCATGACGCGGAAACATGATCACGGCACCGCAGCCCTGACATTTGATCTTGATATCCGCACCCATGCGGATCACCTTCCAGATCTTTGACTTCCGGCACGGGTGTTCCTTTTTCATCTCCACGATATCGTTGAGATCATAATCCGGTACGATCATTCCTTCACCTCATACGCTTTCAACGTATTCTGCAATAACATCGTGATCGTCATCGGACCGACACCTTTGGGGACCGGAGTGATATAGCCGGCTTTCTCCTTTACCGCATCAAAATCCACATCTCCGCAAAGATGCCCGTCTTCCAGACGGTTGACGCCGACATCGATGACATATGCGCCCTCTTTTACATATTCTGCGGTAATGAATTTCGGTTTTCCGATTGCCGCGATCAGGATATCCGCCTGTGCGCAGATGTCTTTGAGATTCCTGGTGTGGGAGTGACATACCGTAACGGTGGCGTTGCGGTTCTGCAACAGACGCGAGACCGGGGTTCCGACCAGTTTGGAACGGCCGACCACCACCGCGTTCATTCCGTCAAACGGACAGTCCATCCGCTTCAGCAGTTCCATGATGCCAAGCGGCGTACATGGTACAAACCCGGGCTCATTCAGATAGAAATTGCCGATACTGATGGGATGAAGTCCGTCGACATCCTTTTTCGGATCGATCGTCAGGATCGCTTCGTTTTCGGAAAGACCGCTCGGAAGCGGCAGCTGCAGCAGAATGCCGTCGATCTCCGGATCATCGTTCAACTTCCGGATCTCTTTCTTCAGATCATCCATCGTTGTATACTCCGGCAGATCCACTTCCTTTGTTAACATGCCAACGGAATCACAGGCCTTTGCCTTTCCTGTAACATAGGAGCGGGACGCCGGATTATCCCCGACCAGGATGACGCCAAGACACGGCAGCCGTTTTCCCTGTGCTTTGTATTCCCGGATGCGTGCGGCCATCTGCCCGCGCAGTTCTTCCGCGACTTCACTTCCGTAAATTACTGTTCCCATGGAGTACCTCCTTCGAATCCAGAATAATCGTGACCGGACCATCATTCAGCAGACGTACTTTCATATCTGCCGCAAAGATGCCTTCTTCCACCTTCAGACCCGTTCCCCTTAAATACTGATTAAACAGCTGATACATCTGCTGCGCATGTGCCGGACTTCCCGCACCGGAAAAACTCGGCCGGTTTCCCTTATGGCAGTCCGCATACAGCGTAAACTTGCTCACCATCAGTATCTCCCCGCCTACGTCCGCCAGGGAGAGATTGTGGTTGCCGTTCTCATCTTCAAATATCCGCAGCTTGCATATCTTAGCCATCATCTTATCTGT
>JAEEPV010000199.1 GCA_016284975.1 Solobacterium sp. | reverse complement strand
GCGGGCACCGGCAAGATTCCGGGCCTTTGGGTAGGTCTGAATGCCCAGCAGATTATCATATTGATGAATCAGAGGAATCATGGATTCATTCCCGAAATCCACATAGGCTTCATCCACAATCACCACATGATCCGGATTGGACCGAAGTATTTTCTCTACCTGCTCCGTATTCAGATACAGTCCGGTCGGCGCATTGGGATTGGCAAAGATCACCGCACAGCCAAGATTTTCATAATCATCCGGATCTATAGACAGATCCTCTTTCAGCGGGATGATCCTGACCGGAATCTGATGGAGATCCGTCAGCACACGGTAAAACCCATAGGTTTCATCCGGATAGGCGATCCCGTCTGCGCAGTATGCCATCATGGCCAGTTCGAGCGTTTCATCACTTCCACCGGTAGTTATCACATTTTCGGGACGTATATGATGATATCCCGCGATGGCACGGTTCAGCTGACGGTTGGCCGGATCCCCGTACAGCCGCAGTTTTTCTGCGTTTTCCGGGGTAAAACACCTGCAAACCCCTTTGCTGGGAGGATAAGGCGATTCATTTGTATTCAGCTTGATGGTATTGGGATCCTGCGGAATCTCTCCCGGAACATACGGCTTCAACCCATCATAATAATGGTTCATATAACGCGACATCTGCGTTTCCTCCCATTTCTGTGCATTATCATAACATGAGTTTGAAAATTATTACTCCTGCTATTTCTGAAAATTGTTTCAGAGACAGGCAAAAAGAAAACAGCCTACTCGCAGGCTGCTTCATTCATTCGTCCGTTGGACTCGGCTACTTTCGTTCCGCTGCGTTTGTAAATCCGGGTGACACGGTCCGATACCAGACACAGGATCTCATAGGTAATCGTATCAAGTTCCTCTGCCATTTTGAAAAGTGAACAGTGTGTACCGAAGATTTCAACTTTTGTGCCCTCCGGAATATCCGGGGATACCCGGATCATGGTCTGATCCATGCATACGCGGCCAACAATCTCCGCTTCCTGATCCCGGACAAAGACCTTTCGTCCCTGATTCTTCCGCACAAATCCATCCGCATAGCCGATCGGAATCGTACCGATCCATTCGTCTTCCGCAGCGGTATAGGTTGCGCCGTAGCCGATCGTTTCGCCCTTCTTTACCTGTTTGATCAGAAAGATCCTGGAATACAGGGAAACGGGCTGTTTCAGATCCGGCATGGAACCGGAGATGCCATACATGGAAATCCCGATCCGGCAGGCATTGGTAAAATCCTCTTTCATCCACAGGGTTGCCTCAGAATTCGCACAGTGAATCCACGCAAATGGATAGTTCAGTGCCTGCACGACATTCCGGAACCGTTCAAACTGCTCCAGTGTATGTTCCCGGTCGCTGTCGGAACAGGAGAAATGTGTAAAGATACCTTCAATCTTCGCTCCTGCTTCCTGCAGCAGCGTCAGTGCTTCCTGGGTTTCCCCGATGGTTCTGAAACCGATCCGGTTCATGCCGGTATCGATTTTCAGATGTACTTTCAGACCTTTACAGCCGGCTTCAATCGCCTTTCTGACCCAGTTCAGGGAATACGCCGGAACTGTGACATTGTTCCTGCGCAGGTCATCCAGATCATCCGCATCCGTATGTCCCAAGATCAGCAGTTCCCCATCATATCCTTTCTGACGGAGGATCAACGCTTCATCGGAAGAAGATACCGCCATCATTGCGGCTCCAGCCCGTTTTGCGGCTTCGGTGATCTGAATATCGCCGCAGCCATAACCATCCGCTTTTACGACAGCGATCATCCGCTTTCCGCAGACCGATCCGATCCGTCTGATATTATCTTCAACCGCATCCAGGTCGATTTCCATCCATGTATTTCGATGCATCAGGATTCTCCTTTGAGTTTTTCAAAAAAAGTCAATCTTCGAATCCGTCTGCGCGTCTGCAGACTGGGTTCTTTGACCAGATCATCCGGAATATCGATGATCTGACAGCCATAGCAGTTGATGATCTCGGTGCCGCTTTCATGCGTACGCCGCACAACAAAATCACTGCCGTATTCTTTATGCACATGCCCGTGCAGCATATAGGCCGGCTTATAACAGTCCAGAAACGTATTAAAGCACTCGAATCCCCGGTGCGGCAGATCTTCGAGATCGCCATACCCGGAAGCCGGCGCATGCGTTACCAGTATATCAATTCCTTCATAAACTTCCAGACGTCTTCTTGCCCGGCGGATCCGCCGTTCCATTTCCCTCTCCGTATACATGTAAGGGCTGTTGTTATAACGTCTGGAACCTCCCAGCCCAAAGAACCGCAGTCCTTTGTATACAAAGATCTTATCTTCTATACAGATACATCCTTCGGGCGGTTCGGTCTGATAATGACTGTCGTGATTTCCGCGGACATAGATCAGCGGCCGGTTTACAACCGTCGTCAGAAACTCCAGATATTTCGCTTTCAGATCACCGCAGGAAACAATGAGATCCACATCTTTGGTACGCTGAGGGTTGTAATATTCATACAGGTATGGAAGCTCCGTGTCCGCAACTGCCAGAATTTTCATTCCGCTGTTACCTTCGACGCTTTCTTGAGGTTATTTGTTACACCGCTTACTGCCGCTACATCCTTTGCCGCACTGCTCAGCTCTTCCGAAGCAGGAATATGACCCACGACATTATCATTCAGCCAGTCCATACGGATAATTGCATCATCCGTAAGAAACGGTGCGCCCTTGTCCTGGATCAAGCCGTTCTGGCCATGGATTTCTCCGGCAAACGGTTCTACCGTACCGTTGATCAGGCCCTTCTTGAGGATCGCAACCAGCTTGCGGGTGTAATAGGATACCGGTCCCTGAACATGCACATCAATCACACCCGAAGACAGACCATACCAGTAGTTTGTCGCCTGATTTTTCTGGGCAGTCTGATCGTCTTCATAGGTCCCACCTAATACGGTCCGGAAAATCAGCTCATAGTATTTGCCCCAGATAAACAGCGAGGTGGCAAGATTGGTGATTGTGCCGTCTTTTTCGATCCGGTAAACACCCTGTTCGGTACTGTCGAATTCCAGAAGCGGATAGTCCGGACCGGAGATCACATTGATGTCCTGTTTCCGGAATTCTTCTCTCCAGTTTTTCCCTTCGATCGTTGACCATTCGAGATAAATCCTGCAGGAAGGATCCACAAGTGCTGCACCGGTCGCAAACGCATTGATGTTTGCAATATCGCCATAGATCGGATTTTCGGCAAGATATCCAACCTTGTGATTGGAACTGTTGAGTGCAGCCACAACCCCCATCAGAAACTTCACTTCATACATACGGGCATAATACGTGCGAACCGTGCGGTGTGAGAGATTCAGCGACTTATTCAGAAAGCGGATCTTATCAAAGTGAATGGATGCGCGCAACGTACGCGGCATCATTGCAGGTGAAGTCGTAACGATCATGTGACTCCCGTTTTCGGCGGCAGTTGTTATTGCCGAGGCAATCTTTTCATCCCCTTCACAGTTGAACAGTGCTTCGGTTACGACTCTGCCGCTGAAACAGTGATTGAGATAAATACGTCCGATCTCCTCATCCGCCACTTCTGAATTCTCCGGACCTTCGGTATACAGGAAGGACACCCTGAGCGGATGACTTTCGGTATAAACCGGCGGTGCACTGAACAGTGACGAGAAGAAACCCTTATTCTTTTCGGCGGCGTCAGAAGCCAGCGGGTTCTTCTGCAGTGCAATGTTATTCTCATTAATTTCCGACTGGAACTCTTCGGAAAGACGACGGATCCGGTCTTCCACAACCGCACGTGTCTGATCGATCAGACTCTGAAGCGTGTAGAACGACAGATAGACCAGCAATGCATCTGCCGGAGTCATGCCTTCGATTCCGTTGGGATTAACTGTTTTATAGGCACGCAGGAAACGGTAATATGCCGCTTCCGTCATTTTGACGGTTTCACTGGGCCATGGCTCATCCATGGAAAGGCCAAGCAGTTCTACGAATTCTTTGTATTCTCCCGGTCTTGTAAAATCGATCTCATATGCGGGGCAGATACGGTAGAAATCGACAAACTCATAGTAGGTTCTGACGTCCGGATCTTCCGTGCGTTTGGGAAGGATACGGATTACCTCTGCTTCGACGGACGGTACATCCAGATACTTCAGTACAGATACCCGCTTATTGCCTTCCAGCACATAGAATCGCTTCATGTATTCATAGCACTTGATTGGGTCACTGATGCCCACATCCATCTGATATTCGTACACCTTTACCCATTTGTAACTGAACTCCGTCTGGTTTTCCAGAATCGGCATCCAGTTATTGGCAAACGAATTCTGTCGTCCGCGGGTCTTTGTGCCGACCACCATTTCAAGCGGAATCTCACGGATTCCGAGGCTGACCTGTGACAGGCCCTCTCCTTCTGAACCAAGCAGCTCATCGAGAGCAGGTAAAAACGGATACCAGCCTTCCGCCTGGGCTTTCCGGACTGCTTTCATGCCGGCTTTTCGGGCTTCAAGATACTCTTCTTCAAACTGCATAGTTTAGTCTCCTTAATAAAGATATTATCTCACCATCCGAATCGCTCATAAAAGAAAAATGGCCGAAGCCATTTCCTTTAAGCAGATGAGGGGAATCGGACCCCCGTATGCAGCTTGGAAGGCTGCCGTTC